>SOIA01000081.1 GCA_004378665.1 Candidatus Aminicenantota bacterium | reverse complement strand
GATCAGTTTTCTTTGTTCTGTCATCTCCAATCCCTTCTCTTATTTAGCTAGTGAAATATTCTTAAGGTACTAGTTTTTGATTCTTGGAACAGAGGGGGTCACATCTTGTATTGTGAATTGATCGTTTTATATTCTTCATCTGAAACCTTTCTACACATGGCGGTAAAGGGATGACACCATCTCAGGAGGCTGTGCCTGGTGTAAGTGGTAAAAGGAATTCTTTTTTGCGAGCCAAACAGTGAATCTGGGTAGTGAGGGGTGTATGCTAAGGGGAAGCGCGCCCCAGCTCTATCCCGACCCGCTTAGGTTATCTTTTGAGCGTTTCTTTCATGGTGGGTTACTATTTCTTCCCTTGTTTTTTCAGCATTTTCCTGTGCTGTTCGGTATCCAGCTTCCAAGTCCTTTCAATATCAGTCATAATCAAATTTCTTACTTTTACCCCTCCTTTCTTAGGTATCATCACCAATGAATGTTTTCCGATGGTGATGACATCATTTGCCTTCAAGACCCTCCGGGTAATTTTCCTCTCATTAACAAACGTGCCATTGGTACTGTTCAGGTCCTCGACAACATAGTGACGGCCATCCCGCAGGATTCTCGCATGATGGGCGGAAACCGCCACATTATCGATCGGGATATCATTGGAAGCAATTCTCCCAATTGTGACTTCGGTTTTCTCCGTCTCGATTTCACGAAGGATGGAATCTTTAAACTTAAATAATAATTTCAACATAGGTTGCCTCCCCAAAAGTGAAAATTTTATGCCCCATCGGGTCTTATAATCAACTAACGATTATGCAAAAAACAGGCCACGGATAGCAAAAAAAGAAGCCTCTTTTAGATTCCTTCAAGAGGCTTAAGATCTCCCATTCATGCGTGTCTGTTTCTTTTTTTTGCACGTGTTAGAGGCCTTTTCTACACTCCCCCTGACCCGTTTTTCCTAGGCCAGCTTGCTCAGGCAATTGTCAATCTCTTTAACGACTTTGCCCGCAGGTCCCAGTCTTTTGGTAACTTGTTTGGTCAGCAGCCTGTCCACAATCTGTGCGCAGCACCTGGGGATATTGGGTGCAATTTTCTTAATGGGCGGATAGGATGACTTGGCAATGGCATACATCACCGCTGCGATATTGTCGCCTGTGAACGGTTTTTCGCCAGTTAACAACTCATAGAGCACAACGCCGAGAGAGAACAGATCAGAACGACCGTCAACCTTTTTGCCGCCCACCTGTTCGGGAGACATATATCCGGGGGTGCCCAGAACCACCCCTGTCTGGGTTTCGGATATATTCAGCACCCTCGCAATACCGAAGTCCGTAACCTTCACCTGATCATTCTCCAAAAGGATGATATTGGCCGGCTTAATATCCCGGTGCACCACACCACAGCTGTGAGCATAGCTGAGTGCATCAGCGACCGATGAAACAATGCGGAGCACCCGGTCGACCGGGAGCAGATTGTTTTTCCAGCAATACTCGGCCAAATCAGTGCCTTTCAATAGCTCCATGGCCATATAGGCCAAATCGTGATCCTCGCCGACATCAAATATCGTTACGATGTTGGGATGTGAAAGCTTACCAACGGCCTCGGCCTCGTGGAAGAAACGGGTTTTGACCTCCTCCAGCTGATCCGACTCCACATCTACATATCGCAAGGTCTTGATGGCCACTTCCCGATTGATTTTATGATCTTTTCCCTGATAGACCGTTCCCATGGCACCCTGGCCCAGCTCCTTCAGGATCTCATATCGCCCCAGCGTAGGTTTGCTCAGAGCGGGTTCAGACAAAACGCCACCTCCTTTCTTGGCTTCGGGAGGCAGGATAACGGTTCTTCCGGCATCCTTCAGTCTCACGATCCTCTGACGGATATCCTTGAATTCCCCCGCTTTCCCTATGTGTTCATACACAGCCATCGCCTTGTTCAGCATCCTTTTGCGCTCAAAATCGAGCCCCAGGTTATACATGGTCTGCTTCACCGAGCTATCTTTAACAGGGCATTTCAGAAATTTCTCAAATGCCATATCGAGCATTCCCTGCCCTTGAAAAGAAAGACCAAGGGCCTTGTTTGTTTCAACCGTCTCATCCCGTAATTTCTCGGATGACCTTTTGGAGATGAAAAATCCATAGCCGAGAATGGCGACAAGAAAGGGAGGAAAAATCCACAACCAGTATCCATATTCCAAAAAAAGTAAAACCGTTGTGCCCGTCCAGGTCACGACAAATGACCCCAAAATAAAAGCACCTACCCTGAGCCTGACCCTGGGAATGACGAACACCAGAAATACGCATAAATAGATCACCATCATGGCTTCCAGTGAAAAGGCCCATGGAGGACGGGCAACATGTCTGCCGTTTACGATGTTTTCAACCGCACTGGCTACGATCTCAATTTCCGGGGCGGCCGAGTGTATGGGCGTTTGATAGCGGTCGGAAATCCTTTCAGCGGTAACGCCTAGAAGTGCGATCTTTTGCCGAAACACCTCCGGTTCAAAATTTCCCTTTAAGACATCCGAAAACGCCAGTGTGTCGTATGGAAGGCGTCCGCCGTTATAATCGATGAGCATTCGATAACTCGAATCGGTGGGAATTGTAAGTGATCCGAGACGCAGGCCTCCATAAGCATTGCTGCGGTTTATGGTCTTGAGGTCATAGAGCCGACCGCCCACATATTTTGCGGCCAACTGAAAAACGAATGATGGGAAATACCTGCCCCTGTATTGAATAAAAAGCGGCAGGCGTCGGACTTTTCCGTCCTTGTCAGGGATGATGTTTATATGGCCTACTGCTCCGGCCTTTCTTGCCAGTTGACTGTATGTGGGTATGATTTCCTGGGCACAGGGCATTTTCTTCGCCTGCCCAGGCGCTAACCCAATGAAATTTAAAAACCTTTCCCTTTGGTCGGGCAACGGTGTCAGCCGATCGAGCGAATTCCTTTTCAGCCATGCCGACACAGCAGGGACATTTTTCCTGTGCTGCGGCCCGAGATTGAAAAGT
This sequence comes from Candidatus Aminicenantota bacterium, assembly GCA_004378665.1. Classification (GTDB taxonomy): domain Bacteria; phylum Acidobacteriota; class Aminicenantia; order Aminicenantales; family Aminicenantaceae; genus SOIA01. Next base: position 482 of record SOIA01000081.1, on the reverse strand, counting down.
ACGGGCATCACAACGTTAACACCGGCGTTCACGGCAGATATTAATCTGGCATCATGATCTAATGCTCGCTCAGATTTTGCCAGGATAGCGTCGATTTTCAGTGCATCCCGCCGCCTTGATATGACATTATTGGTTCGAAGGGTATTTCTGATGTGCCTGATTTCAGTGAGCCCAGCATTGTATTCCCTATCAGAAAATAACAGGTAAATACCCAGTGCCTTCGGAGCAGACTCGGATATGCGTCGGACCACTTCCGCAATGTGGGATCGGGGCCATGGCCATGGCCCAATTTCATCTAGACTCCGCTCATCGATCGTTACCAACACGACCGGATTTGCCTCCTGTTTGTGGCGCAGCGTCATTATCAATTCATACACACGACATTCGAGCGCTCGAAAAGGATAGAATTCGAACAACATCCCAGCCAAAATCAACAGGGTTAGCGCGACACAGAAAAACGTGTTGGAAAAAATAGCCTTTTT
>SOIA01000168.1 GCA_004378665.1 Candidatus Aminicenantota bacterium | reverse complement strand
GCTTGCGTGGCAATCTCTTAAAAAAGATTAATTACAATGTAAATCTTTTAATCGAGGCATTTTAATGAGCTGGGTGGATGATTACAAAAAGAAGCTGGTCACGGCCGAAGATGCAGTCTCTGTGATCCAGAGCAGTGACCGGATTTACATCAGCGGAAACGCAGCCACTCCGTATGCCTTGATGAACGCTTTAGCCTCAAGGAAAGATGATCTTGAGGACGTCGAGCTCACTCATGTTCTTCTTTTAGGAGAAGACCCTCTCTCCAGGCCTGAGATGGAGGGGCATTTTCGTCACAATTCTCTCTTCGTTGGTCCAGCAGACCGGAAAGCCATCAACGAGGGGCGAGCGGATTATATTCCCATCTTCCTTCACCAAATTCCTGGCCTGATGTACTCCGACCAGATGCCTCTGGATGTGGCCATGCTTCATCTCTCTCCTCCGGACGAGCACGGATTCATGAGTTTCGGAGTCGAGATTCTGGCTTCAAAGGCAGCCGCGGAAAAGGCAAAAGTGGTCATTGCCCAGGTCAACGAAGAGATGCCGCGGGTATTGGGAGACTCTTTTATCCATGTCTCTCGTGTGCACAAAATTGTAGAAATTTCCGAGGAGTTGCCCCAGCTGGAAAGAAGTCCTTTCACTGAAGTCGAAAGGAAGATCGGCCATTCTATAGCCGAGTTGATCGAAGATGGCTCAACTCTGCAGTTGGGAATCGGCGGAATTCCGGATGCTGTCCTTTCGGCTTTGAAAGAGAGGCGGGATCTCGGCATCCATACGGAGATGGTTTCCGATGGAGTGATGGAAGCCATCGAAGCCGGTATCATTACCGGAGCCAGAAAGACATTTCATCCGCACAAAGTGATCTTGACCTTCATTCTTGGCTCCAAGAAACTTTATGATTTTGTGGACAATAATCCTGTTTTTGAAGCCCATCCCACGGATTACACGAATCATCCGTTCAACGTGTCTCGGAATGAGAATATGGTGGCCGTTAATTCCGCCATCGAAGTCGATATAACCGGGCAGGTCTGTTCGGACTCCATCGGAACATATATTTACAGCGGTTTTGGCGGGCAGGTGGATTTCATTCGGGGAGCCGCTCATTCGAAGGGAGGCAAACCGATCATCGCTCTTCCCTCCACAGCCAAGAATGATGAGATTTCCAGGATTGTTCCCTTTCTGAAAAAAGGAGCAGGGGTGGTCACGACAAGAGCCGATGTCATGTACGTGGTCACGGAATACGGGGTGGCCTATCTTCATGGGAAAAACCTGAAGGAGAGAACTGTGGCGTTGATCAACATTGCCCATCCAAAATTCAGGCCGGATTTGATCAAAGAAGCCAAAGGCCGTTTCCTCCTGCGTTGAGGACTCCATAAGAGCAGATGCGGCAATCAGAACTTTTTCCAGCCGAGAAGGGACGTCTCGGGACGGATGAGTCAGGAAAAGGAGACTATTTTGGTCCTCTTGTCGTCGCCGGCTTTTTTCTTCCCGAAGAACAGGAGGAGGTTCTTTCTGAACTGGGAGTCAAGGACAGCAAAAGATTTTCCGATAATCGCGTCCGGGAGCTGGCAGGGCTGATCAAAAAGGGATACACGCATTCGATCGTTACCATCGGGCCGGAAAAATACAACTCGCTTTACACCAAGCTGAGAAACCTCAACCGCATCCTTGCCTGGGCTCATTCCCGGGCCATCGAGAACATCCTGGAAGAGGTGAACTGCAAGCTCGCCATAACGGACCAGTTCGGAGATAAGGCTTTTGTCCTCAATGCGTTGATGAAAAGAGGAAAGAGTATCGAACTGATCCAGAGGCCGAAAGCTGAGGAAGACTTAGCCGTGGCTGCCGCTTCGATTCTGGCCAGAGCAGAGTTTTTAACGCGTCTGTATTTTCTTTCCAAGGATATCGGGATGGACCTTCCGAAAGGAGCCTCTCCGCTTGTTGAAGAGGCGGGATTGAAGTTGGTCAAAGCCCACGGCGTCCAGGTGTTGGATAAAGTGGCCAAGAAGCATTTTAAAAACACAGCCCGCATCCTGTCTTCCGTATAAAAGTATATGGGATGACTGACCTTTTGAAGATTATCCTCATCGTCCTGGTTCTCCTTTTCCTGATCAAGAAGAAATGGGACCTGGGGCTTGTTCTCTTCATCGGGACTCTGCTGACGGGAGTTGCCTTCCGTCTGGATTTTCCAGTCTTAGCCCGAAATATTCTGGAGGCCTTGATCTCGACTGAGACGCTGAGCCTTTTCGGGATCATTATTCTTGTCCTTTATCTGGGAAACCTTCTCCAGCTCAAAGGGAATTTCAAGAAAATGGTGGATTCTTTCAAAAATTTGATTCCTGAACCCCGCTTGATTCTCGCTTTGCCCTCGTCGTTCATAGGACTCCTGCCCATGATCGGAGGGGCTCTGATGTCTGCTCCGATCGTGGAAGAAGCCGGGCAGCGCTGGAAGCTGACTCCTGCCTGGAAGACCTTTCTCAATTACTGGTTTCGCCATATCTGGGAGTACTCCTGGCCTCTGTATGTCAACATGATCCTGGCGTCAGCCATACTCCAGATTCCGATAAAGAGAATCGCCACCGTTCAGTTTCCCTTCACGGTTCTGGCCGCAATCCTGGGATTGATCATTCTTTTCAAGCATGTCCATCGCCTCCCCGATGAGAAAACAGGCGGGAAGTTTCTGAAGAGCCTGCTCAACCTCATTCTCAGCATCTGGCCCATATTTTTAGTCATCGTGTTGATTTTCGTATTCAAGTTCAGCATGCTTCTCGCGCTGGCCGCCACCGCTTTCTTGACACAGATCTTTTTCCGGATGGATTTTCGTGAGAGAAGCAGGATTCTGTGGCAGAGCATTTCTCTCAAGACTCTTTTTCTCATCGCGTCTGTCATGGTATTCAAGAGAATACTCGAGGTGTCAGGGGCTTTAGAATCGGTCACCGGAGTTTTCCAGTCCGAAGGAATTTCTGCATATCTGCTGCTTTTTGCGGTGCCTTTTTTTCTCGGATTGCTCACGGGTGTCAACCATGCCTATGTGGGCATCTCCTTTCCGATTCTTCTGCCAATATTCGGCTCGGAAAATCCGGATATGGTGCTGGTGATGTTCGCTTATGTCAGCGGCTTTGTGGGGATTCTTCTTTCCCCCACTCACCTCTGCCTGGTTCTGACTCTGGACTATTTTAAGGCCGAATTGCGTGATGTCTACAAAATACTGTTGTGGCCCTCTGTGGTTATATTTATAGCGGCTTTTCTGGTATTATTATTCCTGCGCATTCTCTAACCCGGATTATTAGAAAAATGAGTGCAAACCTGCAATCCAGAGGAGGATGAATCGAATGACCCAGGAAACCAAACGGCTGTATCTGGATGATCCGTACCAGGTTGAGTTTGAGGCGCAAATCGTTGAAAAAGGAATGCGGGAGCAGAAACCGGCAGTCATCCTTGACCAGACGTGTTTTTACCCGGAATCCGGAGGTCAGCCCCATGATAAAGG
>SOIA01000262.1 GCA_004378665.1 Candidatus Aminicenantota bacterium | reverse complement strand
AAGTCAATGGAAAGAAAATCGAAATCAACGAAGAGGGATTCCTGGTCAATCACGATGACTGGGCCAAGGATGTTGCACAAGCTCTGGCTAAAGAAGAGGAAGGGATAGAAGAGTTGACCGATGACCATTGGGCAATCATTATCACTATCCGTGATTACTACCTTGAAAAAAACTTGGCTCCGATGGTCAGAAAACTCTGTAAAACGACTGGCTTTCAACTCAGATACATCTATGAACTTTTTCCTTCAGGACCGGCCAAAGGTGCATGCAAGGTTGCCGGTCTTCCCAAACCCGATGGATGTGTGTAGAAGAGGAGACTCTATATGCTCCTTTTCCTGAAGGTCGGGGTTCTTCTCGCCTCTCTCTTTGCCGTTGTATCTCTTTCTGTTCTTGTCTTAAAGACTTTTTCATTCGGGAGGAGTTTGCTTTATTCTGAACCGCGCAGTAAAGGCGGGAAGGGAGTCCTCTATGTCTTTGGCAGGGGAATGATGCCTTGGGAGAAGGAGAGCGCAGGAAAGCATCTTCCGACTTATCTTGGGGGCATTGCCTATCATACAGGAATATTCGCAGCCCTCGCGTATCTGGTGAGTCTTATCATTTCTGTAGAGTTTTCAACCTCTCTTATCCTTGCCTTAAGATGTACAGTTGCCGTCGGATTTCTCAGCGGAATAGCGCTCTTCTTGAAGAGAATCCTCCTTCCTGTGATAAGGAAAATCAGCTGTCCCGATGATTTTGCCGCAAACCTTCTCGTTGATATTTTTCTGGCATTCACCTTTATCCAGACATATTCGGAGAGTTTTGCGCCTTTCTATTATCTGGCTGCGATAGTGATGCTCCTCTACATTCCGGTGGGGAAGATTCGTCACTGTTTCTTCTTTTTTTACGCGAAAATGCTTTTGGGGACCTTTTACGGCAGGAGAGGTGTCCTGCCTTCCGGAACACGCAGGGATTGAGACATGAGTGAAAACACTGAAAAAAGAGATCCCGTAGAAGAGAAGATCAAGAAGCTGAAGGCTGAAGATTTTAAGAAGGCTCTCAAGGTTTTTCGCGAGAAATTGAATCAGGAGTATGTGACCTATCTCAATTCGTGTGTTCACTGCGGTCTGTGCGCTGACTCCTGCCACTATTATTTGAGTCAGAAAGATATCCAATCTCTCCCTGCCTACAAATTGAGCTTGGCTACGGGGGTTTTCAAGAAATATTGGAGTTTTATGGGAAGGAACGTCTCCTGGTGGACAGGAGCGAAAAAACTCGATCATAAAATGGTGAGGGAATGGGTGGACTCGCTTTTTGGGCGCTGCACTCTGTGCGGAAGATGTTCCCTGAATTGCACTGTCGGGATAAACATCCACTATATCATTCGTGCGGCGAGAAGTGCTCTGGTGTCTCTTGGACTTGTTCCTCCGGGGCTCCAGTCGACCGTCGATACAGCTCTTGCAAAAGGGAACAACATGGGCATCCCCAAGGAAGACTGGATCGAAACAGTGGAATGGTTAGAAGAAGAACTGCAGGAAGAAGTCGGGGATAAGAAGGCTCGTCTTCCACTGGATGAAAAGGGAGCCAGGCTTTTTTACACGGTCAATCCCCGGGAACCGATGTTCTTCCCCCTCTCTATCGTTGCAGCCGGAAAAATTTTCTATGCCGCGGGAGAGAGTTGGACTTTTTCCAGCGATAACTATGATGTGACCAATTATGGTCTTTACAGCGGAGACGATAAAGCGGCTGGAATCATGTCCCAGCGGCTTGTGGAATCAAGGAATACGTTAGGCTGTGAAACACTGGTTCTTGCCGAGTGCGGTCACGGCTTTAATTCGAACAGATGGGAAGCGCCAGAATGGTTAACCAAGAAATACGGTTTTGAGGTGAGAAGTATTCTGGAGATTATTGCGGACTACATTCGGGAAGGCCGTATCCAGCTTGAACCTTTGCGAAACCCAGAACCGGTCACCCTGCACGATCCGTGTAACCTTGTGCGCCTGGGTGGGATAGTGGAAGAGCAGCGGTTTATTCTTGAACACGCAGCCTCTCATTTTGTGGAGATGCACCCTAACCGGGAGAAGAATTATTGCTGTGGGGGAGGGGGAGGTCAGCTTGCCATGACGCGTTTTGCCCAGAGGCGTCTTGAAGCAGGCAAGATCAAGGCTGACCAGATCAGGTCCACAGGAGCGAAGATTGTCGCTGCTCCCTGCCATAACTGCATTGACCAGCTCCTTGAGCTCAACAAGCATTACAAACTGGGCGTTCAGGTAAAAACGGTCAGTGAGATCGCTGCAGACGCTCTGGTCTTGAGGAAAGGAAAGAAAGGATAAACCTGTTTATTTGTTAGATTTTTTGCTGAATTCGGATATTTCTTTAACGGCTTCGATCGCTGTTTGGATTTCCTCTTCTGTGTTAAACGGACCAATCCCGAACCTGACCGCACCCCCAACCTTGTCTGTTCCGAGTTGTTCGTGGACAAGCGGAGCACAGTGAAGGCCGCTGCGGTTGGCGATATTGTAGTCCACATCCAGTAAGGTGGATGTGTTCAAGGCTTCAAAGCCGTCAACGTTTAACGGAAAAATGCTGATGTGGCTCGCCAGGTCTTCCTGACAGTAGAGCGTCACTCTGTCAACATTGATCAGACCGTCCCTGAGCATAGTGGTCAGTTTCATTTCATGTGTGTGTAGAGTGTCCAATCCTTTTTTTTCGATCCATTTTAAACCGGCATGAAGGCCTGCAACTCCTAAGACATTCAATGTCCCGTATTCAAGCCTGTAGGGATATTCATCGAGATGGGTGCGCACCGCGGAGCGGACACCGGTCCCCCCAGCCCGACTATGCCTGATCTCAATGCCTTCTCGGGTGTAAAGGCCTCCTATTCCCATGGGGCCGAGAAGAGACTTGTGGCCGGTGAAAGCGACTATATCCACGTTCATCTCCTCGATATCGATTGGGATTTTCCCGGCGGATTGGGAGACATCAACGGCAAACGGAATCCCTTTCTCCCTGCAGTGTTTCCCGATTTCCTTTAAGGGCTGAACGGTTCCGATGACGTTGGAAGCATGGTTGATGATAACCAGTTTGGTGTTGTTCTTGAATTTTTTTTGAAAATCGTCGGGATCGACAAATCCTTTAATGTCAAAGGGAATGTGATCGACTTCCACACCGTTATACTTGAACATATGATACAGGGGCCTGAGCACGGAATTGTGCTCCAGAGTTGTCGTCACCGCATGGTCACCTGGCTGGAGCATCCCGGAGATGATGAGATTCAGTGCGTCGGTGGCGTTATACGAGAAGCAGAGCCTGTTGTGATCTTTGCCGTTAAAGAATTCAGTCAGCATCTTTCTTGTGTCCTCCACCAGTTCACCGACTTCTATACACAGGTCGTATCCTGACCTGCCAGGGTTCACTCCGGAATTCCTGAAAAAATTGTCCATAAACGTGTAGACTTCTTCAGGTTTAGGAAAGGATGTGGCTCCATTATCAAGAAAGATAAGCTTATCCATTCAATCCTCCATATTCTTCCGGTTTTTCC
>SOIA01000214.1 GCA_004378665.1 Candidatus Aminicenantota bacterium | reverse complement strand
AATTTTGGGGTTGATAAAAACAGGCGTGCGGGATATCATTAAAAATAATGAACTTCCGCAAAAATCCTTCTGAACGATCCCGCATCATTCCCGGAATCCTTCTTCTTTTTGTCTTGATCTTCTCTCTTGGTATCTCTGGACAGCAGAACGTCTCAGAATACAAGAAGCGACTGGCAGACATCTCCCGGCAGATCGATCAGCTCAAACTGAGAATACAGGAGGAGGAAAAAGAAGAATCAACCTTGCTCTCAGACTTGGACCGGATCGGCTTCAACAAAAATCTGATTAGGAAAGAAATCTCCCTGTACACCATGCAGTTGGGCAACACAAACCGTGAGCTCTCTTCGATACAAAGGAGAATACCCCAGCTCAGAGCCAAACTGGACAGAGAAAAAGACTCGATCGAAAAGATCCTTGTCACCATGTATAAATTCGGAAAACTCAATCAGCTGCAGTTCATAATCCAGGCCAAGAACATGAACACGCTCGTGTCCGAGAGCAAAAACCTAACCCTTCTGGCCCAGTATCAGAACAGGGTTATCGCGAACTACATCGATACTCTTAAACAGCTCAGGAAGGCAGAAGAGGAACTCGAAGAGAAAAAGAAGGAAAGTTCAAATCTCATCTGGAAAACCAAGAATAAAAGACAGGAACTCGAAGTGCAGGAGAGAATACAGAAAGCCTTCATCAAAAATATAAAGGAAAACAAGAAGATGCATCTTCAAGCTCTGGAAGAGCTTAACGAAAGGGCTCAACAGCTCCAGCTTTTAATAGAAAAACTCCTCAAAGACGAGATCTCCTTCCCTATTCTCATCGTCCCCCTCTACGAGCAAAAGGGAAGGCTCCCCTGGCCGCTTGAAGGAGCCGTGGTGTCGACTTTCGGCCGTCAGGTCCATCCACAATTTCGAACCGTCACGGTCAACAACGGAATCGAAATCTCTCCCCAAAAAAACCAGGCGGTTGTCAAAGCCATCCATCCGGGCAAAATCGTATTCTCTGACTATCATAAAGGGTTCGGAAACGTGATCATCATCGACCACGGAATGAACTTCCATTCGATCTATGCCCACTGTGCAGATTTCCTGGTCCAAATGGGGGAGCTGGTTAAAACAGGACAGCCCATCTCCATTGTCGGAGATACCGGCTCCTTAAAAGGAATCACCCTCTATTTCGAAATTCGTTCCAAGGCAAAACCCGTTGATCCCTTGAAATGGCTGAAAAGAAGATGATACAATCAAAATTCATACGTAGAGAGAAATGAACAAAAAAAAGTCAAAAATCATTCTCCTGACAGTCCTCGCTGTCGTCTCGCTCCTCTTGATCATTGAAAAAAACCTGGTCCCCGGGCTTTTCTCGAATCTTTCTCCTTCCAAGAATTTCGAATTGCTGGGAAGAGTCATTTATTTAATCCAGAACGACTACATTGAGGAGGCAAACCCGGCAGAAACCATGAAAGGAGCCTTCAGAGGACTTGTCAATTCCCTGGATGTCCTCTCTTCTTATCTGGACCAGGAAAGCATGCTCAAGTACAGCCAGCGCACGGAGAACGACCTGAAGGATATCGGACTCGTACTTTATAAGAGATACGGCTCTTTTCCACAGGTTGTCGGGATCATCGAAAAATCCCCCGCTCAAAAACACGGAATTCAGGTAGGAGATTTCATCAGCGCTCTAGATGAGAGTCCATCCCAGATGATGAGCCTGGTCGAAGCCAAACTGTATCTCAAAGACAGAGACGAGAAACCCGTGAAACTCAGAATCCTCAGGGGCGAAAAGACATTGGAGATCAAGGTGGAAAGAGCACTACTTTTCAAGGACTCCATCTCTTTGACTTCTTCCGAGGGAACGAGCGGAATTCTCAAGATCCACCATCTCTATTCTCCCGCCGTAGAAACAGTTAAAGAAAAAATCCTCCCCCGGCTGCAGTCGGCTAAGAAGCCGTTGATCCTGGATTTAAGGAACTGTTATGAAGGAGACATACAGGAAGCCCGTCAGCTCATCAACATCTTCCTGAAAGCTCCCAAAATCGGCTACTTTGAACAAAAAAAAGAATCCAGGGAATATCTTAACTGCACGGAAGTTCCTGAACTCGAGACTCTTCCCCTTGTGGTCTGGACCAATCAAGCCACTCTCGGTCCGGCAGAAATCGTCGCGGGAGTCCTTCAAGAATTCAAAAGGGCAAAAATCATCGGGCTCCAGACTCCGGGTCTCACGGCCAAACAGACATTGTTTCGATTGAAAGACGATACTGGATTGCTGCTGACCTCAGGAATTTTTTATCTGAATTCAGGCGAAAAGTTGTGGGAAAAAGGTGTCAAACCGGATATCAAAATCGAGATGGATAATCAAAGCGACGACATTTACCTCAAGAAAAGCTTTTCCTCTTCATCCTGACATATAATTCATGCTTAATAGCAGGTCTGAAAAAAATCAGAACAACCAACCTCAACGTCTCATATACATAGTCTTCTCTCTTCTGGTTCTTTTTTCCGTCATCGGATTGGACTTCATCAGTTGGAAGAAGGAAAAAAGGTCATACTTCTTTTCTGCTCTCTCCGGAGAAAAAAAAGCGGCCACGAGTCAGGAAGCACTTGAACAGGTTGTCCTGAAGAGCCTGACTCTCAACGGAATATCTTCTGAATCGGTTCAGCAGTTCAGGGACACACAAGGAGCACTTCATCTTATGGTCGACCTCACTGCGGAGGTATACGGGAAACTGGAATCCCTCCTGGAATCGGAATTCGCCAAAATCAACGCTCCCGTCCTGGGAAAAGAAAAACAGCTCGGGGAGGAAAAAGATTACTACCTGTGGCAGGTGGGAGAAGAAAAAGAGAAGGGACTGATCATCCTCTTTTCAGTCGAAAAGGAGGAAACGAAAGAGCCGGTTCCCCTCCGTAAAGAGCCAAGGAATAGAGCAGCGATCATCGTCGATGATATGGGTTACAGCATGGATGCCATACGCCAACTCTGTTCCTTCCAGAAACCTCTGACAATTTCCATCCTTCCTTTCAGCCCCTTCGCCCAGGAAACAGCCCAGATCGCTCACCAAAACGGTCTGGAAGTCATTCTTCATCTCCCGCTCGAATCCGTTAATAATCATGATGAAAACAACATCGATGGGCTCATCCATTCACAGATGAGCGAAGAGGAAATCCAGAAAACCGTTGATATCAATCTCGAGCAGGTCCCTTATATCAAAGGCGCTAACAACCACATGGGCTCAAAAATCACTCCGAATGAAATTTTCATGACAATCATCATTCAAAGCTTGAAGGACCGGAACCTCTTCTTCGTGGACAGCCGCACAACCACCAGGTCGATCGCTTATGAAATCGCGCAAAAAATGCAAGTTCCTTCCGCCTACCGCCATGTCTTCCTGGATGGAAAAAATCAAGAGGATTACATAAAAGGAAAATTAATCGAACTTTTCCGGCTGGCCAGGAGAAATGGTGTGGCTGTGGGCATCTGTCATCCCATAGAGGAAACTTTGAAAACACTCAGGGAAAATTTACACTTTGCCAGCGAGTATAATGTCGAACTTGTCTTTGTCTCGCAGATTGTCGAATAAAAACGGGGTGTATTCATTTCAGTGTGAAGGTATCGATCAAGAAAAAGGCTCCGGCATAAGTACAAATCAGGGCAACCAAAATCACCGTCCTTAAAAAAATCCTCGATCGCGTTTTTTTCTCCAGGAAGAGAAGAACCTGAAAAAGGGCGAACACCTCCAGGCCAAAAGGAAGGAATCCTGTATAACCGAGAACAGGCATCTGAAAGACCCGCCAGAAATCCAAGTACGGCAGGGAGTAGACCCAGTGTGAGGCTGCCCAGAAATTCCAGAACTCCCACAAGAATCCAGCCACCAGTCCAGCGAACACCCAGCTCCAGAACCGGGTCCAGTCTCTTTTTTCCATGTCTTTCCATAACGACTGATTTCCCAGCCAGATATTCACTGGCTCGAGGAGAAAAATAAAACACAGCCAGGCAAAAGGGAAAAAGATGCGGGGCCAAGCGATGAAGAGAAAAATGAATATGAGTCCGGAAACAAAAAAGATTTTCACGAGGAGAGGCGTTGCGCGGAATCTAAAAAGGGCGAGCTTCTTGCCTTTAAGGAAACTCTCGATGAACAAGGCAATCTCCATCATCGCAGGAATCACAGTGGCGAAAGCAATGAAATAACCCAGCCATCTCAAAGGCAGGCTCTCTGGAAGGCCCTGGTAGCTCCAGTTCTTCAGCCTCAAGTTGAAAATCTCGAAGATCAGCCAGACAAAGACGGAAACAAAAACCGTGAATAGAAAATTCCGGAAAGATCCAGAAAGAAGCGAACTCCGAGTCCTCCTGTAATTCAGGCTGTCCATGATGAGGATGAATGACCACCATGCAAGGCAAAAGAACCAGGTTTTGACCAAAGAAACCTCAAGCGCCAGAAGAATGGCTGCACCGATGAGAGCGGAAAATCCGAGATAAAGGTTGAACTTCAGAATTCTATCTTTCATCGTATCCTCACAATAGCCAAAATCCAGGAAAAATGCAAAAAGACGAAAAGGAAAAAGATTGAATAATTTCCATGCATCAATTATATTTAAATAAAGAGAGGAGAAATTCAATGTCTAAAGTCAGTTTCAGAATTTTTCTTGCTTTTGGAGTGCTTGCCTTGACATTTTTTCATACCGCCTGCCAGGTGCCCACCATAGAAGAACTCAAGACCTATTTCGAAATCATGGACATGGAATCGAAATGGGTCAAAAAATACTATTCGCCCTGGCCTCCGAAATTGATCCTCGTACCCACGATCTCATTCCGAGTCAAAAACCTCTCTGATAAACCTCTTAAGTACGCCTATTTCAACGCCATTTTCAGACAGAGGGGAGAAACGGAAAACCTGGGAGATAATCTCTTCACGGCCTGGTCAAAAAAACCACTGATGCCCGGAGATGTGAGTGATGTCATCTCGATGAAAAGCAACTACGGAGTCGAAGGTAAAAACCTCGTTGACTTTAAGCACAATCCCGGTTGGAAACCCTGCACAGTCGACCTCTTTGTCAAAATCAAAGGATCGCGGTACGCCCTCCTGGGAAAGTGGGAAGTTTCAAAAGAGATCGATTTCAAAGAGGCCAAACCCTTAGGCCCAAAAAAATAAGCAAGTGGCTTTTTTCCGGGACAGGCTATTCAGCTTGAATAAAGCATCCTGTCAAATTCACACCATTGAGGAAAGGAAAATCCATGAGTTCAATCATCCCGACAAAAGCATTCCTGACTAAAGGAAAAGGACAGCATAAGGAAAAATTAGCCAGTTTTGAACAAGCTTTGAGAGCCGCAGGAATAGCTCCCTTCAACCTTGTGAAGATATCGAGTATTTTTCCTCCACACTGCAAGTTGACCACTAAAGAAGAAGGATTAAAACACCTTAAACCCGGCCAAATCGTCTTTTTAGTTATGAGCGAGTGCGCAACGAATGAAGCCCACCGCATGATATCCGCATCTGTGGGCTTGGCCCTTCAGAATGACCCGAACCATTACGGGTATCTCTCGGAACATCACGCCTTTGGCCAGGCTGAGAAAGAAGCCGGCCAGTATGCGGAAGATCTCGCCGCATACATGCTGGCCACCACACTCGGAGTTGATTTTGACACCAGCCAGATCTGGAATAAAGAGAAAAGCCTCTACAAGCTGTCCGACAAATTGACCGTCAAAACCAGAAACATCACTCAAATAGCGGAAGGAAAGAAAGGGCTCTGGACAACAGCCTTTGCCGCCGCAATCTTTATTCCATAAATTAAAAAAGTGAAAAAGCAGCCTGTTCCCTTTTTTAAAAGTCTAAAGGATTAGGATTGAGGATTTTTATGTAGCTTTTTTCTCTGAGTTCTTTCATGAACTCTTCAAATTTTTCCTGAGCTTTTTCAGCAAATATTCTCTGTTCAATATCCTTCCGGGCTTCTTCAAACGCTTTCAGACGCGCTTCTTTTTTCTCCTCCAGCTTCAGGAGATACCACACATTCCTCATTTGAATCCATGGAGTGACTTCGCCCTCTTTCAAATTCTCCACGGCTCCCTCCAGGTCCTTTGCCAATTCACCCTTTTTAAAAATCCCCAAATCTCCGTTCGTTTCCTTCTCCGGTCCATCAGAGTATTCGCTGGCCAATGCCCCAAAATCTTCTCCGGCTGCAATCTTTCCGCTGATCTCACGCTTTTTGGCCTCCACTCCTTCATCGCTTCCCGAACTGGAAGAAATTATGATGCATTTCAGCGTATACTCAGGTGGTTCGGTGAATTCCTCTGGATGGAGTTTATGATAACTGACGACTTCAGCTTCATCGATGACAATACTTTGATGGACATTTGTGACAACAACAGCCTCCTTCAGCATATTCTTCTTGAGAACTGCCCTCCACTCGTCATAATCTGATCCTTGCTGCCTCAGAATCCGGATAAATTCTTCATCCGACTCTATGTTATTTTCCTTCTTCAGGTTGTCTATGTACAATTTTATCTGCTCATCAACGTTGAGGCCTTCCATCTTACTGGCTTCTTGAAAAAGGAGCACATCCGTGATCATCTGATTCAAAAGACCTTTTCTCATCTGTTCTAACTGTCTATTGAACTCTTCCCCCTGAAGCTGAGCCCGCAGTGATTGGAGGTTGGCCTGATACTCTGCCCTGTATTCGGAAAGCGTGATGATATCATCATTCACGATTACGACGATCTCTTCGATGACATCCTGGCTGTGCAAGGCTGCGGAGAACAGCAGGAGAAGGGCAAGGAGAAAACTCATCGGTCTCATATTTCAATCCTTTGATAAGGAAAGGGCAGGTTTAGCGGATAAAAAGTCCACTCCATGTTAATTTTCAAATCTTGAATATGCCTGGAAATTCGCTGTTTGATCTTTATGTCCAGAATTTGCTCTCGGATAGCCGGGGAAGCCTCCTCTTTGGAAATCAGTTTCGGTGAATACCTCTCATCTACCCTGAAGATATGATATCCATAGGAGGATTCTACCACAGGACTCAGCTCTCCTTCCTCGAGTGAGAATATCACCCTTTCCATCTCGAACGGGAGCTGGCCCATTTCAAACACCCCCATCTCTCCACCTTTCAAAGCCTCCAGGCCGACAGATTCATCCTGAGCAATCTTCCGGAATTCTTCTTCGGAAGCAGCCTCTACTCTCTGCAAGATCTCGATAGCCTTCGCCTCGGTTTCCAGTAAGATCTGGCTGACCTTCACTCTTTCCGGCCGCAGAAAATCCCTCCTGTTTCTATCATAATACGCTTTGATCTCCTCATCGTTGACTTCAATGTTCCTCACAAGCTCGTAGGTGTATTTTTCAATCAGCAGTCTTTCGAACAGGATTTCCGTATCCATTTCTCCCGAAGAAATCTGTCCCTCTTCAGTACTGAGTTCATCCGACAACCTTGCCAGATATTCTTCCTTTTCTCTTTCGGTTAAGATCATATTCTGCATTCGTGCCGCCTTGAGGAGAATCTTCTCCTCGATAAAGTTATCGAAAAGACGGCTCAAGGATACGGCGGTCAAAGCTTCCTGGTCATCTCCAAGAGTCGCACGAATATATTTTTCAAAGTCGGAGTTGGAAAAGACGGCATCTTCGATCTCGAGGATAGTGTCGTTTTTTCTCTGAGGATCAGAGAGGTTAAAGACCGACGTCGCTTCCTGGGAATCCGGAACCTCGCAATTCATGTACAAGAAAAGGAGGCAAGTCCAAAATGCCCAGAATAACAGACCCTTTTTTTTCATGATCATCTTCAACTCTAGCAACACAAGTCATTATATTACAATAAAGATAACTCCTTCAAGATGGTTGTCGTTTCATCCATGATCTGAGAGTCTCTATCCGCAGGCATGGTCAGGCTCATCACCCCTTGGGGAGTGATGGAGCCTGAGTATTTTTCGATGAGCTTAGTCAAACGGGCCAAATTGGCAGATGAAGAAGGAAGAAATTTAAAAACGATTCTCCTTCCCACACGGTCAATCGAACGGATCTTTATATTCTGAGCCAGGTGTTTGACCACACCATAGCGAAGAAGATTCCTGACAGTCTGAGGAAGGGGACCGTATCTATCCATGATCTCCTTCTTGATCTTCTCGATCTCGCCTAACTCCTCCACAGAAGAAATCCGCTTGTAGAGATTCAGCCTCAGGTTGATCTGGGGAAGATAATTCTCCGGTATGCGTATGTCCACTCTCAAGTTAATCTCGCTCTTGATTTCATCCCGTGCCTCCCCCTTGAGTTCTTTGATTGTCTGCTCCAGAAGATGCATGTAGTAATCGAATCCGACCGCTTCCACGTATCCGTGCTGCTCAGATCCTAAAAAATTTCCGGCTCCCCTTATTTCCAGATCTTTCGCTGCCAGACGGAAACCCGATCCCAGCTCCGTAAACTCCTGGAGCGCTTTCAAGCGCTCCCTCGCCAGAGGAGTGAGAGCACTGTACGGAGGGACAAGAAAATATGCGACGGCTTGACGAGAAGAACGCCCCACTCTCCCGCGGAGCTGGTAGAGTTGAGACAGACCGAAAAGATCTGCGCGCTCCACGATCAGGGTGTTGACGAGAGGAATGTCAATTCCATTTTCGATGATCGTGGTGGACACAAGAACATTGGATTTCTGGTCGATGAAATCAATCATCCTTTTCTCGAGTGTCGTGCTCGGCATTTTCCCGTGAATCACGACAATTTTTGCCTGAGGAACGAATTTCCTGATCATTCGGGCAACCTTATCGATGTCCTCAATCCTGTTGTGGATATAGTACACCTGCCCTTTCCGTGCCAGTTCCATTTTAATGGCGGACGCCACGAGCTTCGGGCTGAAGGGTGTCACGACCGTATGTATGGCCAGCCTGTCCTTGGGGGGTGTTTCGATCAGGCTGATGTCTCGGATCCCTGTCAGAGATAGATTCAAAGTCCTCGGAATGGGTGTTGCACTCATGGCTAAGACATCGATATCGGCCTTCATTTTCTTTATCTTTTCCTTGTGGTTGACTCCGAACCTCTGCTCCTCATCGACGATCAGCAAACCCAGGTCGCGGGATTGAACATCTTTGGAGAGAAGACGATGTGTTCCGACGACGATGTCGACCATTCCCTTTTCTAAATCTTCAAGAATCTTCTTCTGCTGGCCCTTCGTCTGGAAGCGGGTCAGGCCTTCTATCCGGACAGGAAAGAGAACCATTCTCTCTCTGAAGGTGTGGAGATGCTGGCTGGCCAGGACAGTAGTGGGGCAGAGAACAGCGACTTGCTTCCCGTCCATCACAGCTTTGAAAGAAGCCCGGATCGCCACCTCGGTCTTCCCGTAGCCCACATCCCCACAGAGAAGGCGGTCCATCGGAGACTCCAACTCCATATCCTTCATGATCTCCTTGATCGCCTTCAGCTGGTCCTCTGTTTCCTCGAATTTAAACGTTCTCTCAAATTCAGACTCCCAGGTGCCTCCGTGGCTAAACGGAAATCCCTTGATGGCTTTCCGTTGAGCATAAAGATGCAAAAGCTCTTTCGCCATTTTTTCGACAGCTTTTTTCGTCCGGATCTTCGTTCTTTCCCAGGAGAGAGTTCCCAATTTGTTGAGGAGTGGCTGGCTCGTTCCGAGTGCCGAATATTTCTGCACCAGATTGAGGTCTTCAACAGGCACAAACAGCTTGTCCTCTTCCCTGTATGTGATTTCGATAAATTCGCCGGTGCTCTTATCTATATCCAGTTTAACCAGGCCTTTGAAAATCCCTATCCCGTAATCCGTGTGGACGACATAATCTCCTGCCTTAAGGTCCTGGAAGTGGGACAGGAAGGGCTTGACCCGCGGACGAGAGACGATGACCTTTTCTTCAGTAAAAATATCTTTTTCAGAAAAATAGTTGATTTTTTCATTCGGGTAGCTGAACCCATGAGTCAGATCCCCGACAAGAAGAACGACTGCTCCATCTTTGGGAAAGATAAACGGAGTGGAAGATTCCACGTGTGAGATCTGATGCTGAGAGAGGAGGCTGGCCAGTTTCCGGCGCACATCCTGGCTCGAAAAATAGATGAAGCATCTCTCTCTCTCTTCCTGCAGTCCTTTCAAGTATCGAATGAAGAAAGGAATCTTATTCTTGAAACGAGGAACAGACTGGAAAGGAAAAGAATAGGTCTTCTTCCCTCTCCTGGAAGAGAGTTCCTGCCAGCAGATGGCCTCCTTCTTGATCGTCTCCCAAAGAGAGGACAGATACATCTCTGCCGGAGGAAGGGCAAACTTCTTTTCCTTCTTCAATTCCTCGTACTGCTCGCTCCAATCCTTGATGGACTCCTCCCATTCCCTCTCTACTTCTTCAAAGTCATCTATGATGAAGAGATAATTTTTCAGATAGTGAGTGAAAGGCACGAAGTGCTCTTTATGAAGAAGCGAGAGATAAAAAAAGGAAGGGAACAAGTCCCTCTGCTTCACAAGAGATATCTTGTCATGTGTATCTTTCCACGGGACAGTGCCTCCCCTTGCCAGGGCCAGCTCTTCCCATTCCCTGAAGAATTGGGGTGAGCTCGGGAACTCCCGCAGCGAAGGGAGGAACAGACGATCCGTCCTTTTGATCGAACGCTGGGAAGACGGATCGAACTCGCGGATGGAGACAACCTCGTCTCCGCCGAACTCGATGCGATAAGGGAGGGCATGCCAGGGGGAAAAAACATCAACGACTCCCCCACGCCAGGCATATTCTCCAGCAGAATTGACCAAATCCTCCCGTGCGTAACCGTATCCCTCAATAATGTCAAGGATCCGGTCGCGTCCTCCACTCGCCCCGACTTCCAGCTCCAAAAAAAGACTCTTGATATTCTGAGGACCGGGAAAAGGCCTGAGCAGCCCCAGGAGATGAGTCAGGACCAAGGCCGGCTGACGACGGATCAAGTCAGAGAAAAATCTCATCCTCGATGAGATCGAATCGAGGGGAGGAAATATTTCCTGGTAGGGATTTTCTGACAGCGAAGGCAGAGAACTCAAGTGCACATTCGATGAAAACTGAGCCAGATAAAACCCACACTCCTCTTCCATCCTGGGAAGAGAAGAGGAATGCGGTTGGATAAAAATGATTCTTTTATTCGACTCCTTGGCCAATACAGAAAGAAAATAGGCCTTGGCCGGGTCCACGAGCCCTGTGACTCTTAGCCCTTTTTCTCCCTGTCGTATAGCCCGGAGAAGTCCTTTAAATTCCTCTGTCTCTCGCAGAAATCCCAGACTCATTCGTCTATTATACTCAAGACACATTACAAATTAAATGCAGTGAATCGTAAAA
>SOIA01000086.1 GCA_004378665.1 Candidatus Aminicenantota bacterium | reverse complement strand
ATTCATTACTCTGGGAAAACCCGGAAAGAGGATGCACTGTTGTCCTTGTCGGCAAAGATGCCTCGACAGACAGCTCGGTGATGACCACTCATACGGCAGACTGCAGTATCTGCGATTGGACATGGCGGCATGTTCCCGCGGCAGACCATGAGCCCGGTTCAACACGCAAGATCTACTACATCGACCAGATCCGAACGTGGCCCCCAGAGACAGGCGGTAAATGGGAAATGTACAAAGAAAACTATACCGGCATTGAAATCCCTCAGGTCCCCCGCACCTATGCCTATCACCATGGAGCCTTCGGCTACATGAACGAGCATCAGCTGGCTATCGGAGAATCCACTATCGGATGCCGCCGCAAGATGAGGAATCCGACTCCTTCTGCCAAGATCGACATCACAACGCTGACACTGATTGTGATGGAGAGATGCCGGACCGCAAGAGAAGCGATCCAAACCATGGGAAAACTGGCCGAGGAATACGGGTACGGTTACCACGACTCGGGCGAAATGCTGGCAGTCGCGGATTCGGATGAAGTCTGGATCTTCGAGGTCATGCCGGTCGGGCCGCTGTGGACACCGAAGAGCGGAAAGCCGGGAGCTGTCTGGTGCGCCCAGAGAGTCCCGGACGACCATGTCAGTGTCTGCCCGAATGAGTCCCGGATCGGGGAGATCGACCTCGACCGTCCTGATTATTTCATGGCTTCTCCCAACGTCATCTCTTATGCCGTAGAGAACGGCTTTTATGACCCGAAAAGCGGCAAGCCTTTTAACTGGAAAAAAACTTATTCGCCCAGCGAATACAGCGCGACCAGCAGCGGAGGAACCAGGGCTCGACTCTGGCGTTTCTTCGACCTTGTCGCTCCTTCCAGGAACTTCAGTCCGGACACGCCCAACATGGAATTTCCCTTTTCGGTGAAACCGGATAAAAAACTCTCGCTCCAGGATGTTATCGACATCACACGGGACAAATACCAGGGAACATCGCTTGACCCGGCTGAGGGACTGAGAGGGGGACCATTCTCCAATCCCAACTACCATCCCCGGCCTATCAGTGCGGATGACAAAACCTACAACACTCCCCGCACTATCAGCGTCAACCGTGCCGAATACACGACGGTGACCCAGAGCCGGAACTGGCTGCCAGATGCGATCGGAGGGATCGTCTGGCTGGCTTTCGGGGCTCAGGATACTGCGTGCTATATGCCGCTCTATGCAGGGATCACAGAGATCCCCCACTCGTTCAGCATCGGAGACCACTGGGTGTTCAACAGGAAATCCGCGCGGTGGGCGTTTGATTATGTGGATTTTCATACACTGGTGGCCTACTCCCATGCCATCCGAGACGTCCAGAAAGCCCAGGACAAGTGGGAAAAGACAGCCGTAGTGAGAGTGCCCGCTATTGATGTCACAGCCAAGGAGCTCTACAAACAGGACCCGAAACTGGCTGTCCGGTTTTTAACCGACTATTGCTCGAACAACGCCAATAAAGTCATCGAAGCCTGGTGGGAGCTCGGCGACCAACTGCTGGTCAAGTACAATCATTTGAGCATCTACAACACCCAGAACCGGAAGCGCTCCAACCTCCCCTATCCTGAATGGTGGGTCAAGGAGGTGGTCCGATACCACAACCTGAAACCGAGAAAAAAATAGAAAAAGAAATAAATGGGATCAGGTCTCAATTTTTCTTTTCTACCAATAAAGCATGAGATTGCCACGCTCCGCCCGCAATGACAAAACAACGCCCATTGTCCTGCATAGACCTGGTCCAAATTTTCAAATGATAAGGATAGGAATTTCAGATTTCTTTCTTTACAATAGTACTCACTGCAGAAAATAAAAAGGAGGTCAGGAATGAGTGTGAAAAAGATTATATTGGCTTTCGCCATAGCGTTTCTACTCTTTGCATTTTCCCCGTTATCGGTTTACACAAACACAGACTGTGAAAACTGTGATACAGATTTTCCGCGAGATGGCTGCACGGTCATCCTCGTCGGGAAGAAAGCATCTACAGATGGGTCTACGATGACAACTCACACCTGCGACTGCAGCTTCTGCGACTGGACCTGGCGGTATGTGCCGCCGGCAGAACACGAGCCTGGGGCGACGCGAAAAATATATCATGCCTCTCAGTACAAAACCTGGCACCCAAAAGAAGGCCTTAAATGGGAAAAAATCAAGGAAGAGTTCACCGGCCTTGAGATCCCTCAGCCTCCCCGGACCTACGGTTATCTCCACGGGATGTTCGGGTACATGAACGAACATCAGGTCGCCATCGCAGAATCCACCGTCGGCTGTCAAGACAAAATGAGGAACCCGACTCCCTCTGCCAAGATCGACCTGACAGCGCTGACCATGCTCGCCATGGAAAGAAGTAAGACTGCACGCGAGGCGATCCAAGTCATGGGCGAGATCACCGAAAAACACGGGTACGGATTCTATGATGATGGAGAGATGCTGGCTGTATCAGACCCGAATGAGGTCTGGATCTTCGAGATCATGCCCGTCGGACCACTGTGGACACCGAAAAGCGGGAATCCTGGGTCCATCTGGTGCGCCCAGAGAGTCCCGGATGACCATGTCAGTGTCTGCCCGAACGAATCCCGGATCGGAGAGATCGACCTCCATAATCCCGACTATTTTATGGCCTCTTCGAATGTCATATCCTATGCCGTAGAGCACGGATACTATGACCCGGACAGCGGAGAGCCTTTCAACTGGAAGAAGACCTATGCCCCGAGTAAATACAGCGCATGGAGCAGTCAGGGAAACCGCGCTCGACTCTGGTGCCTTTTTAATGTTATGGCGCCATCCTTGGAATTAAAAGCGGACACGCCCAACATGGAGCTCCCCTTCTCCGTGAAGCCGGACGAGAAACTCTCGGTGCAGGATGTGATGAACCTCACGCGGTATAAGTTCGAAGGAACACAGTTCGACCCGGTGAGAGGACTTCAAGGCGGACCGTTCAAGAACCCGAATTACCTTCCCCGATCGTTCAAACTCGACGGCAAGACCTACAATACAGCGCGTTTCGTAGGCGTCAACCGCGCCGAATACGTCACCGTCACCCAGTGCAGAAAGTGGCTGCCGAACCCGGTCGGCGGGATCGTCTGGCTGGCTTTCGGTGCGCAGGATACCTCCTGTTTCGTACCCCTGTACATCGGAATCAATGCCATCCCGGAATCATTTATGATTGGAGACCACTTCGTATTCGACCGAAAATCGGCCCGCTGGGCATTCGATTACGTGGACTTCCACACTCAGGTGGTTTACTCCCATGCCATCGAAGATGTCCGGAAAGCACAGGAAAAGTGGGAAGGCAGCGCGGTCACCAGGACACCGGCCATCGACAAAGTCGTTGAAGAGCTCTACACGCAGGACCCGGCCATGGCGACGGATTTCCTGACCGATTACTGCATCAACAACGCGAACCGGGTTGTGGATGCCTGGTGGGAACTGGGCGATCAGATACTCGTCAAATTCAACCACCTCTGGATCTATAACACGGAAACGCGACGAACAAG
>SOIA01000094.1 GCA_004378665.1 Candidatus Aminicenantota bacterium | reverse complement strand
ATATTTCAAAGAAAAATCCAAACGATTTGTGGGATCAGAAAGCATCCCCATTTCCTTTTTCTGAGACATCTGTCTCTTTTTTATGACACAGAAATCTTTCTCTTTCTTTATTGTCAGCCTGTCCGAATTGGTACGAAATTTGCAGTCTTCTTGACGAATGACTGAAAAAGCAGTAATTTAGATATTAGAGACTGATGACAATGCATAAGAAATTGACAGTCTATATTTTCACTATTTTTCTTTTCGTCATCATCCTTTCAGCCTGCAGCACTGCGATTCAACATAACCAGATTCAATTCGGCATATTGTCCGCTCAAAACGGCTTGTGGGATGAGGCGATATTCCGCTGGAAAAAAGCAATCCAACACAATCCCGACTCTGCGGCGGCCCACAACAACCTGGCGGTGGCCTACGAGAACAGAGGGATGTGGGAGGAAGCCCGGGAAGAATACCAAACAGCCTTAAAGCTTGCTCCAAAGAACAATTACATTCAATCGAACTTTGAAAACTTCAAGAAGAATCTTGAAGCTCGAGAAAAGGTCCAACAGGAAAAAAAAGATGAAAAGAAATAGTTTCTTGATCATCCCCCTGCTTTTTCTGGTCGCTTCCTGCTCTTCTGTCGATTACACGCGGGTGACCGTAGAAGTCCCGATAACAACAGTTCTCGATATACAACAGCTCAATGAAATCATCATCACCGATTTCCTTGTCAAGAAAGAAGCGGAAGATTTCGACATGAATCAAGAGCTGGTCAATTTTTTTACGACCGAGATAAAGCAATCCTTTAAGGGAACAGTGACATTCAGAAAGACTTCTTTTGAAAATGAGCAGCTTTTCAAAGACAGCTCCTTTTGGAAAAATCTCCAGGCGGGCCCACAAGGGGCCGTCTTCTTCACCGGAATTGCCGAATACAGCAAAGAGGTCAGGAAGGCTATCCTGGAGACAAAAAAGAAGGGCGCAGAAGACCCCTTCTCCCGCGACAAGGCCATTGAGGAGAGGCAGTTTTACACTCTCAATCTCGACCTTTACATTATCGATGCCAAAACAGGAGAGACGCTCTACTCAAAAGCATTCAAAGAAAGCCAGGGCTATGAAAACCCGAAACAGACCGGCCCTTTTGCGTTCTATGAGCTGACCGAGAGAGTGAAGCAGAAATTTCTCACCAACATTCTGGGGGGATCCCGGCTCCAGCAAAGATACCTGATCACGGATTAAACAGGGAGAACACACATGAAAAAACACATAAAATACCTCTTTTTTCTTCCATTGCTTTTCCTCCTGGTGCCGGAGGTTTCCGCCCAATACTATTACATGCCGTACTACGGGAAAAACAAAGTCCAGTATTCCAATTTCAAATGGAACACCTATAAAACCGAGCATTTCAACATCTACCATTACGTAGAAAATCCCAAGATCCTCGAAAACATTGCGGAAATGGCTGAGAGCTCTTACAAGAGAATCAGCCAGGACGTCAAACATTCGCTCTCAGCAGAAGTTCCGATCATCTATTACAAGACTTATACTGACTTTGAGCAGACAAACCTTTTTCCCGCCCAGGAAGGGATCCTGGGAGTTTCAGAGCCCATCCTCTACCGGGTCATCATCTATGGAGACCTGACTCTTGATCAACTCCAAGCTCTGATTTCCCACGAGCTCACGCATATTTTCCAATTTGACCTTCTTTTCGGGAGCCCTGGAGGGGGCGCCTATGCCCTAAGCTTTCCTCCGGGCTGGATCATGGAAGGGTGGTGCGAGTATAACACCGATGTCTGGGATCCCTGGTCTCTCCTGATCGTGCGCGATGCAGCCCTCAACGACCGGACACCCGAGCTCACAGAATCTGGTATGCTCCTTTCCCGTTATCCATTGCCCCGATCTCCGGATTATGACTTCGGACACGCCATGTTTGAATTCATCGAGCATAAATTCGGGAAAGACGGCATAAGAGAATTCTGGCACGCTCTTAAACGTTCGCCTCTTATCGGAAGAAGGAACCCGATCAAAAAAGCATTCAACATGTCTCATAAAGAATTCAACTTCGAGTTCAGAAAATACCTCCGCGACAGGTTCAAGGATTATTTATTAAGAGAAACCCCCGAAGACTACAGCATTCCGCTGGGGCCTTCCTTCCCTTTGAATCCTTACTACTTCGCGCTCTCTCACTCCATCTCTCCTTCGGGAGACCTCGTCGCCGTGCTCACGATGAACGTGAGAGCTGGAGAGTTCGATATTCTTCTCATCTCCACAAGAGACGGGAGTGTCATTAAGAACATCACACAAGGATACACTCTCTCGTACGAATACATCCGATTCAACGCTCGGCCTCCCAAGGGAAGGGATGTTAGCTGGTCTCCTGACGGCGACAGGATCGCCTTTTTCGGACGGTCCGGCGAGAAATATGCTCTTTTCATAACAAGCCCCTTAACAGGAAAAAACATTAAAAAAATCTACATCCCTTTTGACCAGCCCACGTCTCCCAGTTTTTACCCAGATAGTAACGAGCTGCTCTTTACGGCATTCTCCGAGGGACTCCACGATATCTACAAGGTTAACCTGGAAACCGAAGAATTCCAGAAACTGACTGAGGACTCCTTCTTCGAGAAAGCGCCCACCATCTCCCCGGATGGAAAACATGTCGCCTACACGATTCGTCTCGATGAATACGACAAACTCTTTATTTCTCCCCTCGACAACCTGAAGACAAGAACCCAGCTGACATTCGGTGAAGGCAACACGATTGCTCCACACTTCTCCCCTGATTCAAAAGAAATCTATTTCTCAGGCGACGCCCGCGGAGCTTACAACATCTATTCCCTGAGCCTCGAAACCGGAGAGCAGAAACGCTACACAGACGTCAGAACGGGTAATTTCTTCCCCATTCCTCTTCCCAACAATCCCGAAAAGATCGTGTTCTCTTCATACAACAAGGGTGCGCTTCAGCTTTTTGTGAGCGAGTTCGAGGCCGAATTGGAAAAAACCGTGACTTTCGAAGAAGAGCCGATCGAGGAGGAGTTCGAACGGTTTGAGCCCATCGTATCTCTGGAAATCAACCGGGATGAGATTAAGCCCCACAAAGGCCTGAGCAAATTATACCTTACCGGAAGACCTCCGATCGATGCCTACATTAATTCCGACGGAACAATCTACGGTGGCGCCGCAATCAGCTTCTCCGATATCCTTGGAGACTACACCTTTCTCCTTATGGCGTATCAGTTCAGTTCTTTCCGTTCCTACCAGTTCTCTTACATCAATCAAAAAAATAGGCTTGCGTTCGCGACCAACGCTTTCTCGTATACCTATTATTACTACCTTCCTTCGTTCTATGACCCATTCTTTGGTGACCAACTCCTTGAGCCCCGAAACGCCATGGCGACACGGACTATCGCGGGGGTCCAGCTCAGCGCCTACTATCCCTTCAACCGTTTTTATCGAGCGGAGTTCAACATAGGCTACTATAATTACGAGGAGGACTACTATATTCCTGTCCAGAGCCAGTATCCTGGATTCCTGAACGGAAACAATTTCGCTGTGGACTTCGCTCTTGTCGGTGAAACCACCAGGTTCAAATACCCCTACGGACCTGTAACGGGAAACACATTCAGGTTTTCTCTCTCCCAGGGCATCCCGATATCAAAAAATTTCATTATGAATACGACCGTTCGGGGAGATCTTCGTCAATACCTCTATCTGGGCTCTGATTTTCTTCTCGCCTTCCGCTTCAAAGGTTTTGCAAGCCGGGGAAGGGATCCGTATGTTTTTTATTGGGGCGGAAACAACGAAGTCCGCGCTGTCGATTTCTACACTATCGTCGGCACCGAGGGATGGTATTTCAACGCGGAATTCAGGTACCCGATCGTCAATGCCGCATCCACACTCATAGGCCAGATCGGACCTATTCGAGGGACCTTTTTCTTTGATGTCACTCGAGCGAGAATGCCAGGGTCTCCTGCACAAATTGTCTTGTTGGAAGAGAATCCGCTTTCTCCTTTTCTTCCTCCCGTGTATAACGTGTACGAGGCTATCGGATCTTATGGCTACGGGTTTGAAGCCTTTTTCCTCGGCCTCCCCATCCATCTTGAATTTGCAAAACTTCTGATAATCGATGATTTTTCACAGCCTTGGAAAATGAAAGCCAAAGGAGGCTGGAGGACGATTTTCTGGATCGGCTGGGACTTCTAAAAAAAAATAAAAATCTCTTGAATTCCCCACACGACAGTGCTAATATACCTTCGCCTTTTCCACCCTGTTTCAGGAAAGAAGCAATGATTTTTCCACAGGTGTGGAAATATCTGTGGAAATCCGAAGCATCAAAATGGAACCTAAAGATAAATATAATCCTTGGCTTCAAATCAAGGAGTCCCTTCGAAAGAAGATCGATAAAAACAGCTACGAAACCTGGTTCGAGCCGACATCATACATCGGAAAGGAATCGAATTCTCTTTATATAAAAGTCCCGAATTCTTATTTCAAGGATTGGCTGGCTTTCCACTATTCCGGCTTGATCAACAAATGTTCTCAAAAGTCTCTCGGAAAAGTATTCGACATCAAGTTTATCTTCGATGAAGATTCTCCATCGTTCAAGCGACGTTCACCACAAGAGAGAAAGTCGAAACGCGGCCCGCTCCTCAATCCGAACCTGAACCCGAATTACACCTTCCAGAATTTTGTCGTCGGCTCATGCAACCAGTTTGCCCATGCCGCGGCCACTGCCGTCACAAAAAATCCGGCCAAGGCTTACAATCCTCTGTATATCTACGGAGGTGCGGGGTTGGGCAAAACCCACCTGATGAATGCCATTGGACATTTGACCATGGAAAACCACAGCCGCCAGAAAATTATGTACATCACCACAGAAAAGTTCATGAACGATTTGATCAATCATCTTCAGTATGGAAAGGTTCTCGACTTTCGCCAGAAATACAGGAGCGTCGATGTCCTTCTCATGGATGATATTCATTATCTTTCCGGCAGAGAGAGAACAAAAGAGGAATTCTTTCACACCTTCAATCACCTGTACGACAGCCAAAAGCAGATTGTCATCTCCAGCGACTGTCCTCCAAAGGAAATCCCCAATCTTGAAGAAAGGTTTCGCTCCAGGTTCGAATGGGGCTTGATCGCTGATTTGAAGCCGCCTGATATCGAAACCAGAATTGCTATCCTCAGGAAGAAATCAGAGCTGGAGGGAGTGGATCTTCCTGAAGCTGTATCTCTTTTCATCGCTGACAAGGTTCATTCCAACATCAGGGTTTTGGAAGGATACCTGCGCCGTGTTATCGCATACTCTTCTTTGAAGGGTGAAAAGATCGACCTGGACCTTGCCAAAGAGGCCCTCCAAAGCCTTTTGGATTCGGCGTCCAGCATAGTGACCGTTGAAAAAATACAGAAAATTGTCTGCCTTAAATTCAAGCTCAATCTTTCTCAACTCAAATCCAGGAATAACTCCCCCAGGGTGGCCTTTCCCCGCCAGGTTGCCATGTATCTATCCAAAAACTTAACAAAAACCTCTCTTCCCGAGATCGGGAAGAAATTCGGTGGAAAACATCATACAACAGTGATCCACAGCATCAAAAAAATAGAAAAAATGAACACCAAAGATCCAGAATTCAACAGAGAATTGAACAGTTTGATAAGCTCTATCCAGTAAGAAAATCAGATAGTTATAAAGTATTTTCACTTTTTGTTTGCTTTTATTTAATATATTCTTTAATCTAATTTTATATTTATCTAATTAATATTAAGGCGCATGAAAAGGTGGAAAAATGAAATTCTCTACTAAAAAGGAAGACATTGCCAGGGAACTCCAGTTGCTGCAGGGAATAGTGGAAAAAAGAAACACCATGCCCATTCTGGCCAACATTCTGGTGAATGCTAAAGAAAAAGAAATTGAGTTGATCGGCACAGACCTGGAGGTTGGACTGAAGACCCATTTCCCGGCACAGGTCAAAGAGACCGGTTCCATAACTTTATCCGGGAAAAAAGTATTTGAAATCATTAAATCACTCCCGGAAGGGAAAGAGGTCAATTTCCAAGAGAGTGATGATTTGACTATGCAGATCACGTCTGGAGAGAGCGAGTTCAAGGTTCTCTGTTTGTCGAAGGAGGATTATCCTCAAGTTCCGGAGCCGAAATTCGAGAATAAAATTGTTTTTTCATTGGATAAATTCCAGGAAATGATAGATAGGGTTTATTTTGCCATAACACAAGAGCAGAGGTACTACCTCAGCGGGGCGCTTTTGATCGTTAAAGACAACTCCATGGAGCTAGTCAGTACAGATGGACACAGGTTAGCCTACACGGCAAACACGATAAAAGACCTTAAGGTGGGAAAAGAAATCAGGGCGATCGTGGCCAAAAAAACTTTGAGTGAATTGAGGAAGTTTGAAGACGAATCAGTTGAGTTTGACCTGGATGAGAGCAATCTGTTTTTCAAGGTTGAACAAAGAACGCTGATATCAAGGATTATAGAAGGAAAGTTTCCGGATTTTGAAGCTGTCATCCCGAAAGACAACCCAAACACGATAACTGTTTCACGGGAAGAAATCACAGAAGCAGTCAGGAGAGTATCGCTGTTTTCCACAGAGAGATCTAAAGGGATTAAATTCTTTATTGAAAAGAACGAAATGAGACTCTTCTCGTCCAACCCGGAAATGGGAGAAGCCCGAGACAAAGTGGCCATTGATTACAAAGGAGATGAATTGGAGATTGGATTCAACTCTCAGTATCTTTTAGACTTCCTCTCAACGGTTAAATCAGATAAGGTTCAGATCGAGTTCAAAGATTCCAACAGCTCTGTGTTGATGAGGCCAGAGATCGAAGAAGAGGTTAAGTATCATTACGTTCTCATGCCGATGAAACTGTAGACAAAGTCGGCATCCAAGAAATATTTAATATTCCTTTTTAAGAAAACATTCCAAATTCATTTGATTAAAATCATCCGATAATT
The DNA here is from genome assembly GCA_004378665.1 of Candidatus Aminicenantota bacterium. Taxonomy (GTDB): domain Bacteria; phylum Acidobacteriota; class Aminicenantia; order Aminicenantales; family Aminicenantaceae; genus SOIA01. Next base: position 23,508 of record SOIA01000094.1, on the reverse strand, counting down.
GTGTCCACGATACGCGGACCCTGGATTTCGACAAGGAAATTGTTCGGCGCACAAATGATGCGCTCTCCGGTCAGAGAGACAGGGAGTGCGGAAGCGCAGATTTTATGACGGCAGGAAGATTCAGACACCCAAGCCCGCCTGTTTTCCACGACCACAGAGATTTTTCCTTTTTTTGCCCGGTATAACCGGGATGAATTCTTGTTTAACGAAAGGCTTCCCACGTTTTTCCCATCCAAAAAGACTTGCGCGTGAGTTCCTGGTTGGACCCGAACGCTTGTGTCCTTGAAAGAGACCGTCGTTAGCAAAGAAGAAGAGGAGTGATGGCTGTGCATGTCCTTCCAGAGGGAATAGAGTTCTCGTGTTCGGATATCCCAAACCTTTCCGTTTTTTATAAAAGTAAAAGATGGAGAAGCCTTTTGACGAAGATGGTTGAAGGAAAAACGGAGGTCTGCCCTGGATGTCTGAGCCGCGAATTTCCAGCCACTGGTTGAAAGAACGTTTTTCAATTCGTTTCCTTCTGGATGGGAATTGAGAAAGGCAAACGTCTGGCCTGGTATGAATCCATATTCGCTCAATCCACGAAGGATTGGAGGGAGGAAGAGTTGCGGAGAATCTCCGATCACACAGAGCTGGACTGGGCTCCTGTTCGACTCGGATGACAATACGAATGGAGTCAGGAGAGGTGTGACGAAGAGTGTTTTGAAAAAAGCACGTCTATCCATGGCAGTCTCCTTTATTGAGGATATCAGTGATCACCGGATAAAGTTGATCATGAAATTTTCTTTTAAAATGGCGGAAGAGAAAGGCTCCTGAGATAATCACGGCAAGGATGAGGCCGAGAATGCTTGTTGCGGAGGCTGAAAGAGGGATAAGGAAGGACAGGAGATAACCTCCTCCCATTCCGAAGAGAAGAGCAGTGAGAAGAGTCCCGAAGAGAAGGATCAAAGCCTGGTTGTATTTTGCCTCAGGGATCTCGATTTCGACCTCGTCTCCTACGCAGGCCTTGAGGGGGTTTTGAACATCAAGATGCCCTTTGGATTTGTCCTGTCCGGTGCAGAGGCTTCTGGCGGAGCAGCGGCCGCAGGATTCGATCAGGCATTGGACTTCAACCTGAGCCAGGTTATTTTTTATGGCGATAACCAGCCCTTTATCCCTCATCTTCCTTTTTTTCTTCCTCCTTTTCTTCTTCATTCGTATCCTTGTGAAGCCGTCCGATAGCGTCGGTCGGGCATTTCTCAATCTCAGGAATTTTATCCGGGCTTATCTTTTTATAGTCCGTAATCACCGCAATATTATTCTCCATCACGATGGCCTCCGGGCAGGCCCTCGCACAGATTCCGCAGGCTATGCAGGCGTTTTTGCATGCTTTCCGTGAAGCCGCACCCCTGTCCAGCGAACGGCAGAAAACGATGATCTCTTGAGACACCGGATGGAGCTCGAAGAGATTCCTCGGACACGCATCAACACATTTCCCGCAGGCCGTACACTTGTCTTCATCCACTACAGGGAGGCCTTCTTCTCCCATGTGGAGCGCATCAAAAGGGCAAACTCGGACACAGTCTCCAGAATGAAGGCATCCGAAAGAACACTGTTTGGTCCCGCCGATCAGGTGGGCAGCATGGCATGTGGAGATCCCGATGTAAGGGCCCTTGTCCTTTGCGGCTTCATGGGTTCCCCGGCAGTGAAGGCGGGCCAGTTGTTTGACCACTTCGGGCGCCTCGATTCCCAGAATATTTGCGATTTCAGAGGTGACGTCTTCTCCTCCGACAGGGCATCCGTTGACTTCCGCCTCACCCTTGGCCACAGCTTCCGCGAACGCCCGGCATCCCGCGTAGCCGCAGGCGCCGCAGTTAGCCTGAGGCAAGGCTTCTGACACCTGCTCGATCTTTGGGTCTTCTTCCACCTTCAGTTTTTTGTACGCAAACACCAGGCCCACAGAGAACAGAAAACCGAGTGCGGTCATGGTGATGATCGAGATCAAGATTTCGGTCATGTCAGCATTCCTATAAATCCATTGAAGGCCAGAGCCATGATTCCGGCAACAATAAGCGCGATCCCAGCTCCTTTTAAGGGTTCGGGAACATCAGCCAGGTCCAATTGTTCCCGGATTCCGGCGATCAGAACGATGGCGAGAGTGAATCCTATGCCTGAACTGAACCCGAAAATTACGGTCTCCACAAAGCTGTATTCGTTCAACGCAGCGATCAGGGCTAGGCCCATGATGGCGCAGTTTGTCGTGATCAACGGAAGATAGATACCCAAAGCCTGGTAGAGAGGAGGGCTGATCTTGCGGATGAACATTTCAACCAGTTGGACCAGGGATGCGATGACAAGAATAAAGGATACGATCTGGAGATAGTCCAGGCCGAACGGAATAAGGATCAGGTTGTTGATCAGCCATGAGACAACCGCAGTGATGGACATGACAAAAGTGACGGCGAGCCCCATGGAAAAGGCGGAGTCGATTTTCTTGCTCACCCCCAGGAAGGGACAGATGCCGAGAAAGTAATACAGAACAAAGTTCTGGACCAGAACAGCCGAGATAAAAATTGCAGCCAGTTCCACTATTGACTCCTCTTTGTCTTGCTTTCGATCAAAAGGGCAATTCCAAGAAGAACCCCTAAAGTGATGAAAGCACCCGCAGGCAGGATCATGATTATCCAGGGTTTAAACCAGGGGCCCATAACTTGATAGCCAAGAAACGTTCCTGCTCCCAGGAGTTCCCGGATCGCGCTCAGAACAAACAGAGCCAGCACGAACCCTGAGCTCATACCCAGGGCATCGATCAGAGACCGGCCGACCGAGTTCTTCGATGAAAACGCCTCCTGTCGGCCCAGTATGATGCAGTTGACCACGATCAAAGGGACATAAGGGCCCAAGGCTTCAGATATCGAATAAAAATAGGCCTTCAGGAATTGGTCGGCGATGGTCACGAAGCTCGCGATGACGACGATATAAGTGGCGATGCGGACCTGGGAGGGGATGAGCTTTTTGATCGACGAGACAACGAGTGAGCTGAAGATCAACACGAAGGTCGTGGCCAGGGCCATGGCCATGCCGGTGATCACAGTCCCGGTGACAGCAAGCGTCGGGCACATCCCGAGAAGCTGGCGGAACACGGGATTTTCATCCCACAGACCCTTGAGGTATTCCTGCCCGATGCTTTTAGTCGCCATCTTGCTCCTCTTTTGCGATTTTCCCCTCCTGAATGAGCTGTCGGACCTTTTCCAGCGAAAGATTCACGATTTCCAGCACTTTCTTCGAGGAGATCGTGGCCGCTGTGATGGTGTTGATTTCAGCGGCCGAGAGCTCTTCTGGAGTGCGTGCGGCAGGTTTGCGCAAGGTGAGCTGGCCAGTCGCATCTTTGTTTTCCCAGAACTGAAGGAAGGAATTCCAATCTTCGATCTTCGCGCCCAAACCGGGCGTTTCATTTTGGTCAATGACGGTCAGTCCGGTTATTTTTGTCAGGGATGCGTCCAATCCAAACATCAGAGTGATTTTATCCTGAAAGCCTACGCCGGTCGCCTGGACTGCGAATCCAGCGAGAGCGCCTTCCTCGTCCAGCTCTCTGTAGATAACAAGGTCTTCCTCTTCGTACACTTTCTGGTTGACCTCTGCATTATCTACGACCTCTGCGATGGCCTCTTCGATTTCCGCTTGAATATTCAGTGCGATCCTTTCCTCTGTCAGTTTCGCCACTCCGGCTAAAAAACCTCCGGAGATCAGGCCGACCGTAGTCAGAACGATGATCATTCGAGAGGAAAGGCTCATGATTCTTTCCTCCTTTCTCCGAGGATTTTTGGCCGTGAATAGCGGTTGAGAAGAGGAACAAAAGTGTTCATGAAAAGGATGGAATACATCACGCCTTCTGGAAAACCTCCGAAAAGACGGATCAATCCCACCATGAAGCCTATCCCCAGAGCGTATATCCATGTGCCTTTGGGTGTGATCGGTGAAGTCACCATGTCAGTGGCCATGAAAAAAGCTCCGATCAACAGGCCTCCCGCGAGCGCATGGAAAACAGGAGAGGCGTATTTGTCCGGATTCGCGAGCCAAAAAATGCCCGTAAAGACACTCAAGGCAAGGATGATTCCCAACGGGATGCGCCAGTCGATCGTTTTTTTGGAGAACAGGATGATCGCACCGATGAGAAGAGCGATAGCCGAAGTCTCCCCCAAACAGCCGCCGGTATTCCCCCAAAAGAGGTCTTTGAGAGGGGTGAGCGTTCCCTGGGCAATCGCTTCTTCAAATTTCAGGTTGCCCAGAGGCGTGGCGAAAGTCGCGGTGTCAAAGCTCAACGTTGCAGGAGGGAACCAGGTCGTCATCGCGACAGGGAAGGCGGTTTGGAGAAAGGCTCTTCCAACCAGTGCAGGATTGAAGATATTGTATCCAAGCCCTCCGAAGACCTGTTTTCCTATGGCAATCGCAACAACCGATCCGATGACTGCCAATTCCAGGGAAATAGTCGGCGGAAGGGTCATAGCGATAAGCAAGGCAGTGATCACGGCAGAGCCATCCCCAAGAGATTGCAGGGGCTTTTTTCTGACCCAGAGGAAGATGGCTTCAGTCACCAGGCAGGCCACCAAACATGAGACATACAGGCCGACAGCCTTGAGCCTGAAGAAGTAAAGAGAGGCGAAAACAGCCGGGAGGAGGGCGATGATAACGACGTACATGATTTTGGGGACAGAGTCTTTATCCCTGAAATGAGGCGAGGATTGGAGGATGAAGAGTTTATCTGTCATCAGGCGCTCTTTTTTTGTTTCGAGCTCATGACCTTATTTTTTCCCAGGCGCATCCAGTGGACAAGAAGGATCTTAGAAGGGCAGATGTACTGGCAGCTGCCGCATTCCACGCAGTCCAGGATGCCCCAGCTCTCGGCTTCGGGCAGCTTGTCGAACTGGACATATTTTGCGAGTTGAGTCGGCACAAGTGCCATCGGGCAGTGCTCGATACAGCGCCCGCAGTTAATGCAGGAGTATTCGGTGCCGGGCGCGGGAGCGTTCCAGGCCAAAATGCCAGAAGTCCCTTTGACAACCGGCACTTCCGGAGTCCACTGAGTGAGCCCCATCATCGGACCGCCCATCACCAGAATGTTTCCGTCCTCCTTGAGCCCTCCGCAGAAATCAATCACGGCCTGGAAGGGAGTTCCGATGCGGACGAGGAGATTTTTCGGCTCTGTGATACTTTGCCCTGAAACCGTGATGGCCCTTTCGAAGAGAGGCTTTCCTGTGCTCACGGCATCCCAGATGGCCTTGGCTGTCCCCACGTTCTGGACGACGATTCCCACGTTGAAAGGAAGCCCTCCCCTTGGGACTTCCCTGCGGAGGATGGCATAGATCAGGTTTTTCTCGGCTCCTTCCGGATATTTTGTTTTGAGGAGCACGGCCTCTCCTTCGTAATCCTGAATTTTTTCCTGGAATAGTTCAAACGCTTTTTTCTTATTGTCCTCTATTCCCACAATGATCCGGTCTGCGCCCGTTGCGATGCGCGCCAGTTCTGCGCCCTTGAGGATTTCGTCGGGAAATTCCAGCATGAGCCGGTAGTCAGAAGTCAATAGGGGTTCGCATTCACAGCCGTTTATGATGATCGTGTCAATCGGACTATCCTTGGGGGGAGAAAGCTTGACCGCCGTGGGGAAGGCGGCTCCTCCCAGGCCGACCACTCCGGCCTCTTTGATCTTGTCACGGATATCCTCCGGGCTCAGGGAAAAGGGATTTTTTATTTCTTTTTTATCGGTATCGGCTTTATCCTGGCCGTCATTAGCGATCGTGACCGCAGGAACAGGAGTTCCCCCGGGGTGGTGAAAAGAGTCTACAGAGAGAACCTTGCCGGAAACGCTGGAATGGACGGAAGCCGAGAAGAGGCCCTGTCCTTCGCCGATTTTCTGACCCAGCGAGACTTCGTCCCCTTTCTGGACTAAAGGCTTTGCGGGGGCGCCAAAATGCTGCAGGAGAGGGATCATGACTTTCTCAGGAGCGGGCATGGGCTGGAGAGAGATCTCCTCCGTGAGATTTTTGAGTTCAGGAGGATGGATTCCGTGAGGGAATGTCTTGGTCTTCATAGGCCTTTGATGTGCGCAAAAAAATGAGGATAAAGTTTATTCATTCTCCCCCTGTGTTGTCAAGCGTGAATGGGAATATGTATGAGTATGGAACCCGGAAATAGGGATGCTTATGCTTTTACAATTGATTTTTATGCGGTAGTGATATATAGGATAGGACTTAGGGGAGTAACAATGGACATTGAAATTAGAGAAGTCAAAACGCGGAGAGATTTAAAAAAATTCATCTATCTTCCTGAAAAGATTCATGCCGGTCATACCAACTGGGTGCATCCTATCTACGTGGATGAATGGAGTTACTTCGACCCAAAGAAGAACGAAGCCTTTTCGTATTGCGACACGATTATTCTCCTTGCTTACCGCGGGGAAGATGTTGTCGGGAGGATCATGGGGGTCATCAATTCACGGTATAACGAGCACAAGAATGAAAAGACAGCCCGGTTTGGTTATTTGGAAACATGGGAAGAGGAAGAAGTCGTTCGTGCTCTTTTGAATCATGTTGAGGATTGGGCCCGGGAGAAGGGGATGACGAAGATTGTCGGCCCCTATGGGTTTTCGGACCAGGATCCTGAGGGATTTTTGATCGAGGGATTCGAGAACAGAGCCACCATTGCCACCTATTATAATTTTGAATGGATGACCGCACTAGTTGAGAAGCAGGGGTATTCGAAGGACGTGGACTATTTCGTCTACAAGCTTGATGTGCCGAAAGAGCTGCCGGAATTCTACAAGAGGATTTACGAGAGAGCCACGCGCAAGGGAAACTATAAAATTATCGAGTTCAGGAAAAGAAAAGAACTGAAGCCGTGGATCGTTCCGATTTTCACCCTAATGAATGAGTGTTATCTGGCAGGCAATATTTACGGGTACGCACCGTTGAGCGAAAAAGAGATGAAGGATTTGGCCGCACGTTATCTGCCTGTTATCGACCCGAGGTTTGTGAAGGTCGTGTTAGTAAAGGATGAACCGGTGTCCTTTTTCATCGGTATTCCGGATATGACAGAAGGCATCCAGAAAGCCAGAGGTCGCCTTTTTCCTTTCGGCTTTTTGAAAATATTGAGGGCGGCGAAGAAGACCAAACAGCTCGATCTCCTCCTCGGCGCCATCAAAGAGAAATATCGAGGCCGCGGGATTGATGTCATCATGGGAGTAAAGATAATAATCTCCGCCCAAGAAGCAGGCATGGAAATAATGGACACGCATCATGAGCTCGAAGAAAACGTGAAGGTCAGAGCGGAGATGCAGAGAATGGGCGGAAAGCTGTATAAAAAATTCCGCGTCTATAAAAAAGATCTTTAAAAGAAAAGCTTTTATTTGGCTTCAGCCCAGTTCACTCCCCATTCTAAGTGTACGTTGAGCGGGATTTTGAGGGCGAAGACCTTCTCCATCTTTTCCTTAACGAGGGGCTCCAGCACTTCTCTCTCTTTGTCAGGGACTTCAAAGACCAGTTCATCGTGAACCTGAAGGATCATCTTGGACCTCAGGTTTCGTTTCTTTATCTCACGCCAGATGTCGATCATGGCTTTTTTCATCAAGTCGGCGGCAGTGCCCTGTATGGGAGTGTTGAGAGCGATACGGCGGCCTGCCTGTTGGGCGAACCACTCCTTCTGTTTGAGTTCGGGCACCTGGCGTTTACGTCCGAACAGCGTCTCGGAGAATCCCTTTTCCGTAGCCTCTTGAACTTTTTTCTCCAGAAACTCATGCACTTTCGAGTATTGTGCGAAGTAGAGGTCGATGAAGCTCTGGGCCTCTGAATTGGAGGTTCCCAGCTCTTTGGCCAGGGAGAAGGCCGATGCGCCGTAAATCATGCTGAAATTGATGATTTTCGCGTGTCTTCGCTGCTCTTCTTTGGACAGTGCGGTTGCGTCACCGAATACACGGGAAGCGGTCTCTGCGTGCACATCTCTGTCGTGGAGAAATATCTCGATCAGAGCCGGGTCTTCTGAGAGATGGGCCAGGACTCGGAGTTCAATCTGGGAGTAGTCGGCCGAAAGAAAGAGATGGCCTTCCTCGGGAATAAACGCCTGACGGAACCTCCGCCCCAATTCCCCCCTTACGGGAATGTTCTGCAGGTTCGGGTCGCTGCTTGAAAGTCTTCCGGTCGCGGCGACTGTCTGGTTGTAGGAAGTGTGTATCCTCCTCGTCTCCGGATGGAGAAGGAGCGGGAGGGAGTCTGCATAGCCAGATTTCAGCTTGGAGAGCCGCCTGTATTCCAGCGTGTGTTCTGCGATGGGATGAACACGGGCAAGCTCCTGAAGTATGCTCATGTTTGTCGAATAGCTTTTTGTTTTCTTGGTTTTTCTGGACGCCGGAAGTTGGAGTTTCTCGAAGAGAATGTGTCCTAACTGCTGAGGGGAATTGATGTTGAATTCTTCGCCGCCAAGCGTGTGGATTTTTTTCCGGAGATTGTCGAGTTCGGACTGCAGCTCTTCGGACAATCTTTCCAAAGCCTGAGTGTCGATCTTCACTCCCCACATCTCCATGTCTGCCAGCACTTCGATCAGGGGACGCTCGAATTCGCTGTAGAGTGATTCCATTTTCTCCTGCTTGACTTTAGGCCAGAGAAGAGTGCAGAGCTGAAGAGCCAGGTCTGCATCCTGGCAGGCGTAGGGAGCAACCTTTTCGATGGGAACGGCGTTGATCGTGACCTCGTTTTTCCCTTTTCCGACGATCTCCTTGTAGAGGATGGTTTTGACCTGGAGATAACTCAAAGACAGCTTATTCAGGTTGTGTTTCCCCCAGTTTGGCTCCAGAAGATAGGAGAGGACCATGGAGTCCAGATCGATTCCCTGGAGAGCGATCCCTTCCCTGTTGAGAACGATGGAGTCATATTTGATGTTCTGTCCGAATTTTCGAACCTTCGGATCCGTGAGGATGTCTTCGAGAAGGCGAAAAGCCGTCTCCTTCGAGAGCTGCTCGGGAACATCGGGGTAATCGTGACGGAGAGGGAGATAAAAAGCCTGGTTATTCTTTACAGAGAATGACATCCCGACCAAGTTCGCCTGAGTGGGAGAAGGACTATCTGTTTCTGTGTCGAGAGAGACAAATTTTTCTTTTTTAATCCGGGCGACGAGTTTTCGCAATTTATCTTCTTTGAGTATGATCTTGTACTGTTTTTTCGCGCGTTCTGTCTTTTTCATGTATTCGGACAGGAGCGAAGGGAACTCTAATTCCTTGAAGATCTGGATCAATTCCTCACGGTTTGGCTCGGATACGGAAAAGTCTTCCAGCTTGAATTTCAGGTCTAGGCCCCTTTCGATGGTCACCAGCTGGCGGCTCAATTCCAACTGGTCCAGGTTCTGTTTGATCTTATCGCGAAGAGGAGCCTTATCGACCTGGTCCAAGTTTTCGAGCAGATTCCCCAACGAGCCGAATTGATTGATCAAAGACTTGGAAGTCTTTTCCCCGATTCCTGGAACTCCGGGAATGTTATCCGTGGGATCTCCCCATAAAGCCAAAACGTCTGTCACCTGAGAAGGAAAAACCCCGAAAATTTCCTTCACCTTCTTCTTGTCCAGGACGGTATCCTTGACAGGATTATAGACGCTGGTCAGATCGTCCACGAGCTGGAAGATATCTTTGTCTGTGGTGACGATAACGGTAGAGATTTTTCTTTTGGAGGCCTCACGGGTCAGGCTTCCCAGCACGTCGTCCGCTTCGTAATTTTCATGTTCAAAAAGAGGAATGTTCATGGCTTTTATGACTTTTTTTACGACCGGGACCTGAACCACCAGGTCCTCTGGCATGGGTTTGCGATGCGCCTTGTAATCCTTGAAGACTTTATGCCTTATGGTCGGGCCCTTCACATCAAAGGCGATTCCGAGATAGTGAGGATTCTCTTTCTGCATGAACTTTCTGAGCATACTGATGAACCCGAAGATGGCGTTTGTCGGGAATCCCTTTGAGTTGGACAGAAACCGGATAGCGTAATATGCTCGGTAGAGAATAGAATTGCCGTCTATTAAATAGAGCTTTTTTTCCTTCATAGAGTTCGCGCTCCCATTATATCACCGGGCTCAGGCTTTGTCATCGGGGTCTGCCCTTAGTTGCTTCAGCGGTTTTCTTCTTCTTTTAGATCCATGTATTCATTACTTGTGCAATATGGAATAGAGTCTTTGAGATTAATAATTGTTTGAGATGTGTCAAATGGTGAGACACGGTCCGATTGACTCGAATGGGTTTTCTCCTCCTGCACAAACCCTTCTGAATATTGAAGTTACTCGGATTTAACTCCAAATGACCTCAGTTGACAAAGGGAAGCAAGATGGTATAATAGGAGGACTTATCCGAAAAAAATGGAAGGAAAGATGATTATAGATATTGATCGATTGCCCAAAGAAGGGCTTAAGATTTCGAAGGAGCTTGAGTTCTTCCCCGAGTCCCTCGTGGAGGAAAACGCTGTTTTTCTTAAGCCTGTCCATGCCGAACTCACAGTCAACAAGACTGGAGAGGAAATATTCATAAAAGGCAAGGTCACCACTTGTCTCAGCTTTGTCTGCAGCCGCTGTCTCATTCCTTTTGAGTTCCCGGTGGATTCCAGCTTTGATCTTGTCTATGTTCCCGAGGAGCTTGAGGAGATGCAGGACCATCTTGGAGATGAGGACATCAACAGGCTGTTTTACTGCGGCTACAAGATAGACATTAAAGAAGTGGTTTTAGAGCAGTTGAACCTGATGTTTCCGCCCAAGCTGCTCTGCTCTGAGGACTGCCAGGGTATCTGCCCTGTTTGCGGCAAGGTCATCCAGAGCGGCGAGTGCGCCTGTGAAACCAAAAGCTCTGATCCCTGCCTCGGTAAACTTAAAAATTTCATGAGAGATAAAAGATAAATGGCTAATCCGAAAAGAAAACATTCTCATTCACGAAAAAAGAAGAGAAGGGCCCATGATGCCCTCTCTATTCCCTCATTAGCCCTGTGCTCTAACTGTGGGAACCCGAAGTTGCCCCATCGAGCCTGTCCCGAATGCGGCTTTTATGGAGAAAGACAGGTTGTCGAGGGGTCTAAAGACTGATCAAGGGAATGATATGAGAGTTGCTGTTGACGCGATGGGAGGAGATTTCGGTCCCAGAGTCACAGTAGAAGGAGCGGTAAAAGCTTCCCGGGAGTACGAATTAGAAGTTCTCCTTGTCGGGGTTGAAGACCTGATAAAGAAGGAATTCGAGAAAGTCAACCGTTCAAGATCCAAGCTGTCCATCGTCAATGCGTCGGAAGCCATCGGCATGGGCGAAGGCATCCTGTCTGTCCGGAAAAAGAAGAAGTCCTCTATCCGTATCGGAGCTCAGTTGATCAGGGATGGGGAGGCGGACGCTTTCGTCAGCATGGGAAACACCGCTGCGGTAGTGTACATTACTAAGGCAATTCTCGGCGCGTTAAAAGGAGTGGAAAAACCAGCTCTCTCCCTTCTGGTCCCGAGTTTAAAAGGATTAACCCTTCTGATCGATGTGGGAGCCAACGTCAACTGCCGCCCCCACCACCTGGAACAGTTTGCCGTAATGGGCCATACTTTTATGAGCAGCGTCTTGGGCATCAAAAGGCCGAGAATCGGCTTGATGAGCATCGGAGAAGAAGAGTCAAAAGGGAATGAGCTGACCAAGGAAGCCTTTAACAGACTCAAGGAGTCTCCGTTGAATTTCATCGGTAATGTTGAAGGCAAGGACATTTACTCCGGCAAAGCCGATGTTATTGTCAGCGATGGATTTACCGGGAACATCGCTTTAAAAGTCAGTGAAGGGGTGATCGAGACTTTCTTCTACATGGCCCGCACTGAGATCATGAAGAATATCTTCGCAAAAATTGGTTTTTTCCTGATGAAAAGGAATCTTAAAAAAATCTATAAAAAAGTGGATTACACGGAATACGGAGGAGCGCAGCTTTTGGGGATTAACGGTGTCTGCATCATCGGACATGGACGTTCGAACTCCAACGCTGTGAAGAACGCTGTGGGACTGGCCAAGGATTTTGTCATGAACAAGGTTCAAGAGAAAATACAAAATGAGATAGCGGAGCTGTCTCACAGGCTTGGCCAGGCCGGGGGGTGAGATGATTTTTAAGGACAGGGTCTCAATCGTGACGGGCGCTTCTCAGGGGATCGGGGAGAGTATTGCCCTTGAGCTTTCAAGGGAAGGGGCGGAGATCATACTCGTGGATGTTCAAAAAGAGAAGCTCGAGGAAGTCGCTCAGAAAATATCCAAGAGCAACGGGAAGGCGGCTGTCTTCTGTGCGGATGTATCGCGGATGGACCAGGCTATGGATGTGGCAGAAAAGGTAGTCCAGGATCATAAAAAGATCGATCATCTGGTGAATAATGCAGGAATTACTAGGGATAACCTGTTGATGAGAATGAAAGAGGAAGAGTGGGATTCGGTTCTGTCTGTGAACTTGAAGGGCGTTTTCAATTTCTCCAAGGCCGTAATACGGAATATGATCGGCAATCGGTACGGCCGAATAGTTAATATCTCTTCGGTCGTTGGCTTGATGGGGAACGCCGGCCAGTCCAACTATGCCGCTTCCAAGGCTGGAGTTTTAGGTTTCACCAAATCTCTGGCCAGAGAGGTGGCGGCACGCGGGATCACGGTGAATGCGGTGGCTCCTGGATACATTGCCACTCCGATGACCGAGAATCTTCCAGATTCGGTCAAGAATATGTTCGTTGAGTTGATTCCTGTGAAAAGGTTCGGGACTCCGGATGAGATCGCGCACGTGGTGAAATTCCTGCTCTCTGATGACGCCGCTTATATCACAGGTCAGGTCATTAATGTTAACGGCGGAATGGTTATGTCGCCGTAAAAATTGTCTAAGAATAAAATTAAATTAAGAGGAGGATAAACATGGAAAGAGAAGAGCTGATGAAGAAAATTAAATCAATCGTTTCTGACAAACTCAGCATCGGTGAAGAGCAGGTCACTGAGGAGGCGTCTTTCATCGACGACTTGGGCGCCGATTCTCTGGATACGGTTGAATTGGTCATGGCCCTGGAAGATGAGTTCAACATGGATATTCCTGATGAACAGGCGGAGAAGCTGACCACTGTTGGAAAGGCAATGGATTACATCCTGAACAACGTCAAATAAGATAACCAAACGAAATAGTTTCAGATGGGAAATTCCCCTTCTTCTGAGAAAAGAACTGTTGAAAGACGGGTCGTCATTACAGGAATTGGCCTGGTCTCTCCCTTGGGGATAGGAACCAAGAAAAATTGGGATGCCCTGCTCAAGGGGAAGAGCGGAGTGAGCCGGATCTCCCGCTTCGATGTTTCTGATTACACGAGCAAAATCGCAGGCCAGGTTCCCGATTTCAATCCCCTCGATTTTCTCGATAAAAAGGAAGCCCGGAAGATGGACCTGTTTATCCAGTTCGCGTATGCAGCGGCAGAGATAGCGGTCAAGGATTCCGGGATTGATCCCGCTTCACTGAGGGGGGGGAGGACCGGAGTCTACGTAGGGTCAGGCATCGGGGGAATCGGTATTATCGAAGATACACACAAGAAATTGCTCGAGAAGGGCCCGGGACGCGTCACTCCGTTTTTCCTGGTCTCGACGATTATCAATGAAGCTTCAGGTCAGATTTCCATAAAATACGGAGCGATGGGCCCGAATTCTGCCACCGCCACTGCCTGTTCGACCAGTACACATTCGATTGGAGATTCATTTCGCATCATCGCCAGAGGAGATGCAGATGTCATGATATCCGGCGGAGCAGAAGCTCCTGTCACGCCCCTCGGAGTGGCGGGATTTTGCGCTATGCGCGCTCTTTCTGTCAGGAATGACGAGCCGGAGAAAGCCTCTCGTCCTTTTGATGCGGAGCGGGATGGATTTATCGTGAGCGAAGGAGCGGGAATCATCGTAGTGGAAGAACTCGGGGTGGCCCTGAAGCGTGGAGCGAACATCTATGCGGAAGTCGTCGGATACGGGATGAGTGCAGACGCTTACCATGTGACCGCACCCTCCTTGGACGGGGAGGGAGCTGTGCTGTGCATGTCCAAGGCCATTGCGGACGGGGGGATCGATCCTGAAGAGATCGACTATATCAATGCCCATGGGACATCCACGCCCTATAACGATAAGATCGAAACACTGGCCATCAAAAAGGTGTTTGGCGACCACGCTTACAAGGTTGGAGTGAACTCGACAAAATCCATGACAGGGCACCTCTTGGGCGCCGCAGGAGCGTTGGAAGCCGGATTTTCTGCGCTTTGTCTGAAGGATCAGATTATGCCTCCGACCATCAACTATGAGAATCCTGACCCGGAATGCGACCTGGATTATATCCCCAATAAAGCCCGTCCGGCTGAAGTTCGGTATGCGCTGACGAATTCTTTCGGATTCGGTGGAACGAACGGCTCTCTTGTCCTGAAGAGGTATGAGGGCTGATTTTGAATCAAGCCTTGCTAATCTTGGTGGCCTTGCTTCGGTTCGAGTGACCGAAGCGGGATATGCTTGAAAAGGAGGAACAAGTGAACATCTGCGTTTTCGTAAAAAGAGTACCTGATACTGAAGCGAAGATAAGGATTGATCATGAGACAAACTCGATCAGCGAGGAAGGCATTAATTTTATTCTGAGTCCCTATGATGAGGTCGCGGTTGAGGAAGCTCTTCGCTTACGGGAAGCGAACGGCGGTACGGTCACTGTCGTTTCGGTCGGAAATGAGGAGGCGCTGACGACTCTGAAGAAGTGCCTGGCCATGGGTGCGGATGAAGCGGTCCTGGTAAAAGATGAAACTCCCGAGACATACGATGGGTTGAGAACAGCAAAAATCCTTGCCCGTGCCGTGGAGAAGAGATTTCCCGACTACAGCCTCCTCCTGTTCGGGAAACAGTCCGTCGGCGCAGATAATGCCCAGATTCCAGCCATGGTAGCGGATCTTTTGAATCTCCCTCAGGTCAACGTGGTCACAAAGCTGGAAATCGATGGCAATAAAGGAATCGCACATCGGGAGATCGAAGGAGCGCTTGAGAAGGTTTCCTTTTCCCTTCCCGCAGTTGTCAGCGCTCAGAAAGGGCTGAATGAGCCTCGGTATGAGACGTTAAAAGGCATTATGGCGGCGAAAAAGAAAGAAATTCCAATCGTGACTTTTGAAGATTTGGGTCTTAAAGAAGAAGAGGTCACGCCGCTCTTAGAGATCACCAAACTGGAAAGCCCTCCGCAGCGGCAGGCGGGGAAGATCATAGAGGATGAACCGGAAGAGGCCGCCAAACAGATGGTGAAATTCTTACACGAAGAAGCGAAGATTATCTAGCAGGAGGGATGAAATGATATTAGTGTTCATAGAGATCAGAGAAGGAAAGGTCAAAAAATCTTCCCTGGAGGTTTTATCCGAAGGAAAAAGAAGAGCAGACGAACTCAACACAGAAGCTCATGCCGTCCTTGTCGGCCATGGCGCAGGAGGGCTGGCCCCGGAAGTGTTCCCGTACGGTGCGTCGAAAGTCCATGTGTTGGAGAATTCTCTCCTCGCCCATTATTCCGCGTCGAGCTTCTCCCTGGCTTTAGTATCCCTGGTCGAGGAGATCAAGCCGGAGATCATCTTCTTTCCCGCGACTTCGATGGGCAAGGATCTGGCACCGCGGCTGGCGGCCAAATTGGGAGTCAGCCTGGCGACTGATTGTACATCGACAGCATGCAAGGACGGGAAGCTGGAGGTGGTCCGTCCGATATTCGCCGGCAAGGCCTTTGCCACCGTTTCTTTTAAATCTTCACCGCAGATCGCTTCTCTGAGGCCGAATGTTTTCCCTCTTCTTGAACCCGGGGCAGAAAAAGGAGAAGTCGTGAAAAAAGAGGTGGTCATCCCTGAAGACCAAATCAAAGGGCAGGTTGCTGAAATAATAAGAGAAGAAGACGCGGAGATCGATGTGACCGAGGCGGACATTGTCGTCTCCGGCGGAAGAGGGATGAAAGGACCGGAGAACTTTGACCTTTTGAGGGAATTGACCGCTATACTTCCTCACTCTGCTGTCGGAGCCTCTCGTTCTGCCGTCGATGCGGAGTGGATAGATCATCAGCATCAGGTCGGCCAGACCGGCAAGACGGTCACTCCGAATCTGTATATGGCTTTCGGGATTTCTGGAGCGATCCAGCATCTGGCCGGGATGTCTTCCTCAAAATGCATCGTGGCTGTGAACAAAGACCCGGAAGCATCCATTTTTAAAGTGGCAGACTTCGGGATAGCCGGAGACCTCTTTAAAGTCATTCCTCATCTCAAGGAGGAATTGAAAAAGGCTATCTCTGAGTAAAACTCATTCGGAAGCATTTCTAAAGCCATACTATCAAGGGCTTGATTCTTTGCTATTGTCAAACACTTTGATTTGTGCTACATTTGACGCAACTTAGGGTAAAAAAACATGAGTAATCGTATCATCCTGGAAAGGAGGGCCTCAATGAAAAAACTTTTTTCAATCCTTTTTGCATTGGCTGTACTGGCTTCATTTTCTTTTTACCAGGCTGCGGAAGCTAAAACCCAGGAAGAGCCTACGGTAAAGGTGGAAAAGGGCGTCATTTGCCGGGATGTCCAGGACAGGGAACCCATAGGAGAAGGGACTGAATTCGAAGCGACTGTCGGAAAACTCTTCTGCTACACAAAGATTGTCGGAGCTCAGGAGCCGATCGAGATCACACATATCTGGTACTATAAGGACGAAGAAATTTTCAGGTGGAATCTGCCTGTGGAAGCCGCCAGCTGGCGCACATGGACATCGAAAAACATCTGGCATGGATGGGTCGGAGACTGGCACGTGGATGTGATCGGTCCCAACGGAGAGGTGCTGCAGACCTTAGGCTTCAAGATCGTAGAGTAAAAGAAAAATCAGTAAGGGCCTGAGTCTTCCTTGATCAGGTCAAGGAGGAGCTGGTTTCTTTCAGACCGGCTTTCTCCCACGCTCGTCACATAGATAGCCGGTTTGTCCACAACCGGACACTTGTTCTCACAAATCCCGCACCCGATGCAGAGGTCTGTGTCGACAACAGGAGCCAATGGAGTCTGGATTGTTCCATCCGGGAGCTTGACTTCTGTTTTCACCAGCTTTATCGCTTTTGGAGAGGTGGGGCAGTGTTCCTCGCAGACGATGCAGGGAGTCCCTAAGTCATAAGGAATACACCTGTTTTTATCGACCCACGCCAGCCCGATTACCACTTTCGTTTTTTCCTCTATGGCGAGCTCCTGTATGGCGCCTGTCGGGCAGACCTGAGAGCAAAGGGAACAGTAGTACTCACAATAGCCAATCTCAGGGACCAGTATAGGAGTCCAGATTCCTTCGGGGCCGGCTTCCGTTAAGGCCGGCTGAAGGCCGTTTGTCGGGCAGACCTTCATGCACTCGCTGCATTTGACGCACTTCTGGAGGAACTGTTCCTCGGGCAGCGCTCCGGGAGGCCTGATCAATTTTGGAGAGGCGCGTTTCGTTGAAGGAGAAAGGCGGAAAAAGGGAACAGCGAGTAATCCCATGAGCGATGCGAAGATGAGCTTTCTCCGGGAGAGGTCGACTTTTTTAATCTCCTCGGGTTTGGGTTTGATTGGAAATTCCATGGCGCTCGTCGGGCAGATGGCGCTGCAGGTGAAACAGTAGACACACTCCGAGCTTTTCCATCCTTTTACAGGAAAGGGATTGGCCTGGGTTTCACAGTGAATGTTGCAGAGGTGGCACTCGATGCATTTTTTGGCGTCGATTTTAAGTTTGATCACATTCCAGCGCGAGGTGAGGCCGAGGAAGGCTCCTAATGGGCAGAGATAACGGCACCAGAATCTTTCTCTGGAAAGATTGAGAAGGATGATACCGATAAAAAGTGTGCCGATAAAGAATCCCTGGAGAAATACGGAATTCACGGCCAGGTTCTGCTGGAATTGGACAAGGCTATCACCCATGGGAAAAAAGTGGATCGTGTAGAGGAATCCGATGAAGGCAGAAAAACCGTAGTTCGCGGCAGGCAGGATTCCTGTTACGAACGAGCGGTAGAGCAGAGAGAAAGGATCAAGGATCCCGGCCAGGTTCAACGAGAAAAGCGTTCCCACGAGGATGAATCCCAGGATATAGTACTTCCAGGCCGTCCAGTTGTCTTTGGGTCTCTTCGGTTGGAGAAGTTTCGATCTCTTGAAGAGAAAAGAAAAGGCTTGATGGATTGAACCGAGAGGACACACCCACCCGCAGGCCACGCGCCCCAGAGTAAAAGTGAGGATAACGGTCAGGGCGGCGAAGACAAAAGAGACAAAAATTGTGCGGGAAGCGATGAACGTAGTCAGGGCGAGAAGAGGGTCAAAGTGGAAAAAGATCTCCACACGTCCGATGTAATCTCCGCCGGGGAAGCGAGTCCCGAGCAGCAGATAAAAAAAGATGACGAAGAAAACCGTTTGACTGAGAATCCGTAGGGCCTGGATGAGCCTGTATTTTTTAGACCGTTCTTTTTTCAATTTTGAGCTTCTCCAGGTTGATCTCTCCAACTCCCATCTGATGGGCGATCTGAAGATATGGGAGGTCTTGGGGTTGAATATCAAAGAACGTCGCGCCGGCGGCATCGACAGCCACGTAATCCACTCCGGCCACCACTGTCTTGAAGAGTTCGACATCTGAAAGCCGGCCTCCCTGCGGACCGTTCCGGATGAGAATCCGGTAGCCGTCCATCACGGTCAGGCAGGGCTTGAAAAAAGCTGCGAGGTCGATCATCACTTGATCAAGCTTCTGGTGGAGCTGATTGCGATTTCCTCCCAGAGCACCCAGCCAGTTTTTCATGCCCATGGTCAGCCTCGAGAGACTGTGTGTTTTAGCGATGGGCACGTTGATGATCTTGTCCGCCTCAACAAAATCCGTATACACTTCCCATTCCTTGAGCCATTTTCCGTTGAGGCTCATCTTCTTCAGCTTGTGGGGATTGGGAAAGAGCACTTTTCCTCCGGCTTCTTTGGCGGCAGCGGCGATGCCCGAACGGGCATAGGTTCTCTGGGCCGGATTGCAGGGATTATCGATGACTTTGACTTCCTTCGCTCCGGCTCCGAGGGAGAGCTCGACGAGCGTTTTGACGACCTGAGGGTTTGTGCAGGCGGCCTGCTTGGGCGTTCTGTCCCACCCGATGTTCGGTTTCACTATAACGACGTCTCCTTTGGAGACGAATCGCTGGATTCCGCCCAAAGAGGAAATCGCTTCCTTTGTGATTTGCGCCGGGGATTCACCTTTAATCCAGGCCAAATCAGGAAACTTCTGGCCTTGAGCGAAAAGGTCCGGTTGAAATTTGAATAGAAGACTTCCCAGAGCCAGGTCCTTGATAAACTCTCTTCTTTTCATCAGTCTATTCCTTTCTCTAATGTGCTTTTGTAGGCAATGATCCCTTGATAGATTCCATGGGCAATAGTCTGACGGTATGCAGACTGCCCGAGCCTTTCTTCTTCTGTCGGGTTACTTAAAAAAGAGATTTCGACGAGAACCGAAGGCACCTCCGCTCCGATCAAAACCCAGAAAGGGCCTCCCTTGACGCCCAGGTCTTTCACGCCGCTGTATTTTTGAGAGAGGCTTTTCACCAGGTTTCGCTGGACTGTATGAGCGAGTTCTTTGGATTCAGGAATTTTCGTGTTCTGGAGGATTTTTTGGATGGTCTCCCTCATCTCGCTGATGCTCTTTGTGGAAGTGGCGTTCTCGCGGGCGGCTGTTTCGACAACCGAAGGATCCTGGCTGAGGTTGAGGAAAAATGTCTCGGCCCCGGAAAGCTTCCTGTTGCGGCTGGCGTTTGCGTGGATGGAGATGAACAGGTCGGCCTGTTTCTGGTTGGCCACCACAGTCCGGGTTTCAGGGTCAAGATAAATATCAGTTTCTCTGGTCATGATCACTTCCAGCCCTAAGGATTCCAGGAGTGTTTTCAGACGGTGGCAGACATCGAGAACGACCTCTTTCTCCTGGAGCCCTTTTTTCCCGATACAGCCGGGATCTTTTCCCCCGTGACCGGGATCGATGACAACTCTCTGGATTCCCAGGCCCAACTGGCGGATTATGCTGGTCTTCAATTTGGGAGGAGGAGGAAGAACAGGGGATTCTTTGGGATAGACATCGATGATGATCCTGAAAGGATCAGGGAGATGCCAGACGCGATAATAGGCTTTGTTGAAATCCAGGTCCACCACCACGCGCACGGTGGAGTGGACTTTTTGCGCGATGCGAATCTGGCTGAGGTAGTCACTTTTTATTGGGTATGCATGGTTGTGCAAGATGGCATTCAGTTTAGCCTGGTAGATATCCACATAAACCCGGTCCGGAGACTTGAGCTCGTTGTAGTTAAATTCTCTCACTTTCCCGATTTCAACGACAACTCTGGTGAATGACGGATGAACGTGATGTCGAAGCTTGTGGATCTCGACCCTTGAGTCGGGATGGGAAGGAGACGGGAAGACGAGAAAAACAAGCCACAAGAATACCGTGAAAATCGCCCTCTCTTTTTTCCTCATCGCAAGCCTGTATATTCTATAATATAACTCAATTATTGTCAACAAGATACGAGATTTCAGGCCCCGAATTTCTTGAGCTTGCCGGCATGCGCCAGCATCAGGGGCATGGCGTAGGTAGCTTGAAACCTCCCCAGGAATCCCCGGCTGCACTCCTTTTCGGAAAACCGGGCCACGTCATCGGGTTGGGAAGTTTTTGAGAAAAGAAGGAAAGGATTGGGGTGCCAGGAGTGAGATTTTAAAAGAGAAGGCGTGGAATGGTCGGAAGTCACGACCAGGACTTCCGGCTTCAGGGCCAGCAGGCGGGGGATGTATCTGTCAGCCTCCTCGATGGCTTCCTTTTTTGCTTCAAAATTTCCGTCTTCGCCCGCAGAATCCGTTTTTTTCAAATGAACATAAAAGAAGTCGTGATCCTTATAATGTTTTTCCAGCGCGTCAAAAAGATCGGACACGTTCGGCCCGACATCCAGGATTTCCATCCCGACGAGCTTCGCCAGTCCCCTGTACATCGGATAATTCGCGATAGCCACGGCGTTGACCTTATAAAGCTCGCTCCATGTGGGAAGAGAGGGAAATCCGGAGAATCCCCTCAAAAGGACGGTGTTGGCGTTCGGAGAATCCTTCAGGATTTCCGTCACACAATCGATGAAGGTGTTTGCGGCACGGGCCGCTTTCTCCGCTTCCTGAGAAAGGGCTTTGGCCGGGACTCCGGGTTGGTTTTCTTTTTGAGGATCCGCGTCGGAAAGCGCATCCGAGAGTCCGCCTGCCGTGAACTTCACGACGAACCGGTGCTCTTTCCCGGGAAAAAGAGAGACTTTTACTCCGTCGACTTCTTTCAAAGAATCATTGATTTTCCGGCAGAGTTTTTCATTCTCGCTTGTGGGGATCCTACCGGCTCTGCGGTCGACTATCAGGCCCTCCTTGAGTGTTGCAAAATTTCCCCTGGCCACCAGGTCATTCTTTCCCACTTCGACTCCACTCCCAAGGGCTTCCAGGATCCCTCGCCCGAGGATGTATTTTGTGGGATCATACCCGAAGAGAGACAGATGGGCCGGGCCGCTCCCGGGAGTGATTCCCATGAACACAGGATCGGTCAAGCCGCAGGCGCTCTGCGCGGCGAGGCGGTCAAGGCTGGGAGTGCGGGCGGCCTCGAGCTCAGTCTTCCCGTCGATGGGCAGACCGCCCAGGCCATCCATGACAAAGAGAATGATCTTTGAGTCGGTTTTTACGCTTATTTCTCGAGCGATCGTTTCCCAGTCCATAGCAAGACAAATATAGAATAATGATGAATCGAAGTCAATTATCAATTGGTGTCTGACTCCAAAGATAAATATTTGAAAAATATTCTTGTAATCTAAGAATTACGATTTTAAACTATAGGAACTTCCTGGCTATACGGGAACATTATTTCAACAGTGTGTACAGAGATTTTATGGGGATGAGGTCTTCGCTTCAGTCGGCACAGTCTGACTCATTTGATGATCATATAAAATGAAAAGGTCATTTTCCGCAGCATTCTGCCGAGTCGCCATCTTTCTCCTCCTCTTCCTGCCTTCATTATCCGTTTGCGGGCAGAGCTACCAATCATTCGTATCAACTCTTGAACAGATCAAGGAAAGGATCAGGTTTAAAATCGGCCCCCTCGGGATAACTCCGGTTATTCGATTCAAGAATGTCGGTTATGACAGCAATGTCTATTATCAACACGAGGATAACGATCCTGTTTCTGATTTCACCGCAACTTTTTCGCCGGAGATCCAAGCGTATTTACTTTTTCGAGATTATTTGATCCTCTCGCTCGTGGAAAACCCGGAATATGTATATTACCATGAGGAAAAAAGAGAACGAAGATGGAATAACATGCTCTCTACTGAATTTAAGCTTCTCTTTCTCAACCGTTTCGTTATTTCAGGAAAGTATTATTACAGAGATCATAGGCGGCGGGCAACGAGTGAGTTTGATGTCCGTGCGAATGAAATGATTAGCAGCTACAGCGGCCAGTTGTTTTATGAAACAGCCCGAAAATCCTCATTCGGCCTTTCCGGATTTACCGGAAAATTCAGTTATGAGGATGTGACTCAACCTGGAGAGGAAATATACCTGTCCCGTGATTTAAACCGCACAGAGACCGGCGGTATCTTTGAGTTTTATTACAGGATATTCGCGAAGAGTTTCTTTTTTACCACGGTCGGACACACAGACTATGAGTTTGAGTATCCCGAATCTCGTTGGCGGGATTCCTATTCCTACCAGGTTTACACGGGGGTCCGCTTCCCCCGGTTGGGCAGTGTAGGAGGAATCCTTTCAGTCGGCTATAAGAAGCTGATTCCTCGGGTAGAAGACAAAGAAAGTTTTTCAGGATTGGTGGGAAACACACGGCTGAATTTCAGGCTGTGGCGTTTCGGCATCCGACTGAGCTCCGAATACGATTGTCATTTTTCCTACTGGACGAACAATATATACTTCACTGAAGACCGGTATGGTGTCGGGATATCTTTCTACCTTACACGATTTTTAAGAATGGATTATGATTTAAGCCGCGCAAAGACCAGGTATCCAGAACCGGTGTCGGTGAGAATGCCTGATGGAAGCTATGAGGAGATTTTAAGGAGGGATAGATACCGGAATCATTCGGTCGGTCTGGCCTTCAGGATCATAGAGAACACAGGAATAGGGATCGTGGTGAATTTCTGGGAGAGGGAGTCGAATTATTATTGGGAGAACAGGAAAAGAGGATTTATCGGGACTTACATCACTTATGAATTCTAGCTCAGAACTCACGGGATGATTTCTGAAAAATTGGATTTCGGACCAGAATGATCAAATCGCAGCCGAACAGAAGCATCTAATCATAAAGATCAAAGTAAAAAACTAAATTTATTATATTGAGTTCGACACAAATGTGTTAAAATAAGTGGCGCTTTCGAGCAGCCAACAAGGAGATTAAGGTGAAGGGGAGAAAGTTTTTCGTTTTATTCGCATTGATGTTTGCATTCGTGTGTTTCTTCTGGGGGCAGGAGAAGGACACGGTGGAGTTCA
>SOIA01000362.1 GCA_004378665.1 Candidatus Aminicenantota bacterium | reverse complement strand
GTTGACATCTTTTTTTGGACAGGATATAAGTAAGACTCTTAAAATCCACCTAAAACATATACGAATTGGGAGGCATGCAATGGGTAAAGAAATGAAGAGGATTATGGTCACCGGAGCTGTTGGACAGATCGGCTCTGAACTGACAATGGCCCTCCGCGAGAAATACGGGAATGACAATGTCCTTGCCACCGGACACAGGACCAAACCGAAGCCTGAACTCAGGGATTCTGGCCCGTTTGAGTTCATCAACGTTGCCCAGATAGAAACGGTAGAGGAAGTCGTTAAAAAATACAACATCGATACAATTTATCATATGTCCGCTATTCTCTCTGCTGTTGGAGAAAAAAACCCAAAACTCTGCTGGGACGTCAACATGAACGGAACCTACAACATTCTCGAGTCAGCCATCGAGCACGAGATGACAAGGATCTTTATTCCCAGCTCAATTGCTGCCTTCGGCCCGGAGACACCGATAGACAACACACCTCAAGAAACAATCCTCAGGCCGAAGACCATGTACGGAGTGACCAAGGTCGCCGGAGAGCTTCTCTGTGATTACTACGTCAAACGCTTCAACGTTGACATACGCGGCTGCCGCTATCCCGGAATCATCAGCAATGAGACACTCCCCGGCGGAGGCACGACAGACTACTCGGTGGAAATTTACTACGAAGCGATCAAGGACAAAAAATACACCTGTTTTCTCAAAGAAGACACGCGGCTGCCGATGATGTACATGCCCGATTGCCTCAAGGCCACATTTGACCTGATGGAAGCGGACTTCTCCAAACTCATTCATCACTCTGATTTCAACGTCACGGCCATGAGCTTCTCAGCCGGCGAACTGGCCGCAGAGATCAAAAAACACATCCCTGAATTCACCGTCGAGTACGAGCCTGACTTCCGGCAGGAAATCGCTGACTCCTGGCCGAATTCTATCGACGACTCCGCCGCCCGAGAGGAATGGGGTTGGCAGCCGGATTACGACCTGGCTAAGATGACCGAGGATATGCTCACCGTTCTAGGCAAGCGCCACGCAGAAGGAAAACTGGATTATTAAGACATCAACCGGAAAAGTCTAAAGACAGAAAAAATACAAGAACTGAGCTTTTACTCGGTGTCCGCATGCACGGCCCGAGCTGACAGTCTATTCCCCCCGTTCCATCCTTCCGTTTGTAGGACAATGGGCCCGCAGTGGATCCCAGTCTTCAACACCCTTTTGAACTCAGACTTCATTCCATCCGGCTAATCCAGTCCATCCTTGAAAAAGTTCGGCAGGGAAAACGCAGCTCGGTGGATATCCGGATTAAAATATTTGAGCCCTTCAGGAGGATTTCCCTTTATGTCTAAGGGATGGACTTTATCCGAAAGAAAAACAAAAGCCCAGTTTCCACCCGGATAAGTCGGAACCGGACTCGAGTAGAAATTCACAATTTTAAACAGCGATTTCAGGAAACCATTTTTCTTCCTGATCGAATCCAGATGATAAAAAGGCGAGCCGGCTTGAGCCGCTATGATGCCGTCTTCACGGAAACATCTCTTCATATTCTGATAAAAATCCTCTTCATGAAGAGACACAGACGGGCCAACCGGTTCTGAAGAATCTACACAAACAATATCAAACGTTTTGTTCGTTTGTCCGATGAATTCTGTCCCATCAGCGATGATAAGCTCGGTTCTTTCGTCTTTCAAACAGGGGGAAAGCCAGGGAAAATACTCCTGGGAGACTTTTATGACCTGGGGATCGATCTCCACAAGGCACACATTTTCGACTGGATAGCGAAGGACTTCCTTGAGCACACCGCCGTCTCCTCCGCCGATGATCAGGACGCTTCTTGGCTCAGGATGGGAGAGAAATACTGGATGAACCAACATCTCATGATAGAAAAACTCATCCTTTTCAGTTGTCTGGACCAGGCCATCTAGGATCAGAACCCTGCCAAAATGCTCATTCTCGATAACTTCTATTTTTTGATAGGGAGAATCCTGTTTGTAGAGTTGTTTGCTGGCCTTGAAGAAGATGCCGCTCGAGGGAGTGTGGTATTCTTTGAATTCTATGGAAACATCTTCGCGCGGTTTTTTCCCCGACATTACAATTCCCAGATGAAGGGTTTCTTATCAGTCAGTATCTTCCCTTCTTTCAAATTCTCCAGTAAATACAGAGGCAAGGCAAAATAGCTCCTATGAAGGCCGGAGTGATAGAACTTGAGTCTCCTGATTTTCCGATTTCGGATTCTTTTCGAAATCTCCTCTTCTTCAAGCTGAAGAGGATCCTTGGATTTTGACGCCAGGATAAAGCCCCAGGGCAGGGCGAAGGAAAGGACAAATGTCCAGTACGGCCGAACAAGAGGAAAGACTCTCTCTAAGGTCCTCGCCAGAGAGCTGTAAAACTGACTGAAAACGGGATCAGTGCTTCCGGCCTGTAGAATGAACACCCCATCCTTCTCTAAAATTTCAAAAATTCTGAAAAAAAACTCTTGGGTGAAAAGGTAGACAGACGGCCCCTTCTCTAAAGGCTCGGTCAAATCCGAGATGATGACATCATATTTTTGCTGTGTTCCCTCAACAAACCGGCGGGCATCTCCGTAAATCAGATCAGTCTTCGGGCTCGAAAAAGCCCCTTCAGACCACTCGGGCAAATATTCCTGACACAGTTCGACCAATTGTTTATCGATATCCACCATGGTGGCCTTTTCAACGGTCTGGTGTTTGAGAGTTTCTCTTAGAGTCGCTCCTTCTCCGCCTCCAAGGATCAGCGCTTGCCGGGGCTCAGGATGAGTGATGAGTGCAGGGTGCACAAGGGATTCATGGTATATGTATTCATCGACCTGGGCGGATTGAATCTTTTCATCCAGGAAGAGAACTTTGCCGAGATATTGATTGGAAAAGCACTCGACATACTGATGATCTGTCTTTCCTCTGAAGTACAATTCGTCGATTTTGAAGCGCCGGATGACGTTCTCTGTGTATGTCTCGTTGTAATAATTCTCCTCGTCTATCATGGCAAAGATTATAACAAGGAAAAAATAAAGAGTAAAATCCGATAAGTTATCCAAAAAGAGCGAAAATATATAGACCTGCATTGTGATTTTTGGTATAGTTTGGAATTCAAAAGGAGGTTTTTCATGTACGGTAAAGTAAAAGATGATTTAACAAAAGAAATCCAATCCATTCGCGACGCGGGTCTGTTCAAAGGTGAAAGAGTCATCATGACTCCCCAGGGAGCAGAGATCGAAGTGAAGGGCGGAAAAGAAGTTTTGAATTTCTGCGCCAATAACTATTTGGGCTTATCAAGCCATCCCAAAGTCATAGAAGCGGCCCACAAAACCCTTGACGAATGGGGATTCGGAATGAGTTCAGTCCGGTTCATCTGCGGAACACAGGACATCCACAAGATATTAGAGCAGAAGATATCCAAGTTCCTCCAGACCGAAGATACCATCCTCTATGTAGCCTGTTTTGACGCCAATGGCGGAGTCTTTGAACCCCTTATCGGAGCAGAGGACGCCATCATCACCGACCAGTTCAATCATGCCTCGATCATCGACGGTATCCGCCTCTGCAAGGCCCAGAGATACAT
>SOIA01000029.1 GCA_004378665.1 Candidatus Aminicenantota bacterium | reverse complement strand
GAAATGCCACACCCAAACAACCCATTGAAGTTTTCAGAAAAAAAGGGACAGGCGTGCTCGCTCAGTCATTCGGTAACACTTTTGCAAAGAGTGTTAAAGACAGAAGTGTTATTGCACAAAATGTACCCCAATCATTGCTCCTAAACGCATGTTTCATTTTTTTGTGACCTCAATTTGTTATAGAATAGGGACATGAAAAAGGAACAGTTAGCCTTAAAGAAAATCTCTCTCGAAGATGAGAGGTTCCGGACCTCTTACTCTTTTTCCTTGAAGAAACTGAAGCTATCTCTCAAGGAGATTGGACTTCTCCATCCGCCTCTTGTCACACGCCGGGATAAACGATTTATCCTTGTTTCAGGGTGGAAAAGAGTCCTGGCCTGTCGCGAGCTGTCTTTCTCTACTGTCCCTGTGTACGTGATCGAAGAGAAGGACGAGCTTCAGACTTTTTTAATCGCATTCTACGAGAACCTGGCAGCGCGGGAGTTCGGCCTGCTGGAGAAAGCAGAAATCCTGTCGAAGTTGAAGAAATTCGGAGAAGACGAGGTAAAAATCATCCGGCATTACCTGCCTCTTCTCGACATCCCTCAGACCTTATCCCATCTGGACTCCTATCTGGCCTTTTCCGGGTTTGAGCCAGAAGTGAAGAGAGCTGCGCATGAAAGGAACATGGCCTTCCCCGCTCTCAAACTCCTTACGGAATTCGAAGCCGAGGAACAGAGGATTCTTCTGCCCTTTCTTCTGCCCTTAGGGCAAAACAAGAGGAAGGAGATTCTCGAGGATTTAATTGAAATCTCGAGGAGAAATGACATTTCTGTGAAAAACTTGATCCTTTCCGAAGAGATCCAGGCCATTCAGGGCAATGATGCACTCACACCGCTCCAGAAAGCGGATAAAATCCGTCTCCTTTTGAGAAAACAAAGATATCCGGCATTTTCTTCCTGGAAGGATTCTTTCGATTCCTTATTGAAGAGAATGCGGTGGCCTGAAGAGGTTTCGGTCGACCCTTCTCCGTTTTTCGAGGATGAAAATTTCACTGTCACGTTCACTTTCGAAGATCAAGAGCAGTTCAAATCTAACCTCGACAAGCTTGAGGAATTGTCCTCTAAAGACGAGTTTGTTCAAATTTTCAAACTGAGATGATTTTAATGGGCAAGGCAGATTTCTTTCCCCGCAAGGTCTATATCGATAAAGAGAGCTTTGACCTTCCTCTCACACAAAGAATACTCAAGAACATCGGACAGATTCCCACAGAGATCATCCTTGACCGTGAGGATTTTCTCGAGAAAAGAAGGATTTCGAGGGATTCTGTGAAGTTTGGGAAGAGAGACCTTTTTGTCACATCCCAGAAAGGAGAATTTGTCAAGCGCTGCCCCTGTACCCCGCACACCATCGGCTGCAATTATTTTATAATCAACCTCGACCTCAACTGTCCTCTGGATTGCACCTACTGCATCCTTCAGCATTACCTCTCAGACCCGATAATCACTGTCCACGCTAACCTTGATGAATTGTGGAGACAGCTGGATATCTTCTTGCACAAGAACAAAAACAGGACGCCCCGAATCGGCACAGGAGAACTTGGAGATTCATTAGTCATAGACCACATCACTGAAAATTCTAAAGATTTGATTTCTTATTTCAGGGGAAAAGACAATGTCCTCTTTGAGCTGAAGACTAAGACTCTCAACATCGAGAACATTTTAAACACCGAGCCGGCTTCGAACATCATCATCTCCTGGTCGCTCAATTCACCCAGGATAGCAGAGTCAGAAGAGGAGGAGGCTCCCTCCGTTGAGGAAAGAATCCAAGCCGCTCAAAGAGTCTCGGATAAAGGATTCCGAGTCGGCTTTCATTTCGATCCTCTGGTCCTTTATCCCGGCTGCGAAGACGACTATCAAGAAGTGATTGCACATGTTTTGACAAACATAAACCCGGGAAGGATTGCCTGGATAAGCCTCGGAAGTTTGAGGTTTCCCCCCGCTCTCAAATCGGTCATCCAGGATCGATTCCCTCAGACGAAAATCATCTATGAGGAGATGATCAAGGGAAAAGACGGAAAGCTCAGGTATTTTAAGCCACTCCGTCTGGAGATTTACAAAAAGATCGTCAGGCTGATTAAAGAAAAGGGAGGACAAACGATTCCGTTATATTTCTGTATGGAAAGTGAATCGATCTGGCGGGAAGTTTTGGGTTGGATCCCAAAGGGAGAAGAAGATCTAGAAGCTTATCTTTCCTCACCTCTTGGAAAATCGATATAATGATTACTATCGAATAATAGAAACGAGTCTTTTATTGAGACCCTTATTCTCCCCCAGTTCTGACTTCAGTGATGATTCCGACAATCTCGACCCCGGCATCCTTTAAGATTAAAGCAATATCTATTATCTTGCCGTATTCCAGTTCCCCGTGAGCCCTCAAGTAAAGTCTGTTATCGCTGGCTGTGAGGAACGCTTCTTCCACCATGATCTGGAGATTCTCCATGGTAACTTTTTCCCGGTTCAACCACAGCGTTCCATCTTTTTGGATGGCGAGAACAACTTCTGGATTTTCGGGCATACTGATCGTGTTGAGAGCGAGAGGGAGATCGACGTCGACACCCGCTTTGATCAGAGGCGTCAGGATCATAAAAATGATCAGAAGGACAAGCAAAACGTCACACAGCGGAACGACATTGGGTTCAGAGACGATGTCGCTTTCTATTTTTGTATCAACCGCAAATCCCATCTCTTAAGCCTCCCTGTTTACCCTTATATTTAAGATTTGGCCCAATTATTATCCTTCTGATTCTGCTTTTCTGATGAAGAAGTCAGTGATTTCAGATGCGGTGTTTGACATCTCAGCCGCGTAAACCTCGACTCGTGTGCTCAGGAAGTTATAGCACCACAGAGCGATAATAGCCACTCCGATTCCGAAGGCTGTGGTCAACAATGCTTCGGCGATTCCCTGAGACACAGCTCCGATTCCACCTGATTGTGTCTCCGCCATTCCGCGGAACGCATTGATGATACCCGCGATTGTTCCGAATAGCCCGATAAAGGGAGAAGAGGTGGCAATTGTTGCTATGGTATTCAAACCTCTCTTCAGCTCCTGAGTGAAGATAACGGAAGCTCTTTCGCAACCCCTCCGCGCTGTTTCAACCTGTTCTTCCAGGCTGAGCTTGTGCTCCTCTCCTTCCAAGAACTCTTTGATTCCAGCAGCCGTCACCCGGGCTAAATGGCTCCCTTTATTCTCCTTCTTGGAAGAAAGTTTCAGGGCTTCCTGGATTTGACCTCTCTTTAACATTCCTGCGAGCACTGGGGCGATCTTTTTTGATTTATTCCTAGCTTTGGCGTAAACCAGCTGCCTCTCGATGAAGAGATAGATAGAGACAATGGAAAGGAAAAATAAGAGGATCGCAACTCCTTTGGCTAGCATTCCCATTTGGTTCCACATTTGTACTAGACCAAATTCCATTTTTCGTACCTCCTTTTAAGTTAGAAAGCCATTTACAGCTTTGTTTATTTTAATTTAAATGTAACAGTCACCACGAAAATCACACCTCTGGGGCGGCCGTTGATAACCATGGGCTCATACACCCACTGAT
>SOIA01000134.1 GCA_004378665.1 Candidatus Aminicenantota bacterium | reverse complement strand
AGTGTTGGTTTTTAGAAGTTCTTGGTTGTGTAACAAATTCAGCCGCTTCGAGTATTAATTAGATGATGGAAGCTGGCAGTGAGTAGATTTGATGTTGAGTCAAGAAATCAAACCGATTAAAAGTATTTAACATGACAAATAGAGGAGGATTCAGATGAAAAAAATATTTTCAGTATCTCTAATGTTTCTATTGATTTTCTTCATATCCATCCAGGTCCACGCAGATAAGATAAAGATCAAGACCGTTGATGGAGTCGAGGTCATCGAGAACCCAAAAGATCCTGCTTCCCCAAAAGGAACTCTGAGCAAGATCATCCTCACGCAAGAATTCTCTATAGGGGAAGGCGAGTATGATGAGGATATGTTTGCGGAGTTGACTTCTCTGGATGTGGACAGTGATGGAAACATCTATATTCTGGACCGCAAGGAGAAAAAAGTAAAAATCTTCGACAGCGCAGGCAAGTTTGTGAGGAAATTCGGAAGAGACGGCCAGGGACCGGGAGAGATGAACGTCCCGATCACGATTCAGGTGACTCCCGATAGTGAACTCGTCGTGAGCGACGCTCTCAACCAGAGGCTGATGTATTATTCTTTGGAGGGAGAGTTCATAAGAGAAATGTCTACGGCCGACAAGGCACTCGGTCTTACTCTTCCTATCGTCGATTCTCAGGGAAATATGATCGGCCAGCAGATTGTTCTATCCGAGGACAAAATCATGCGGGAAGTCAGAAAATATGACAGCGAACTGAATACACTCTTCACTATCACATCAATCGACAACACAAACCTAATCCAGGGAAAGATTAATCCCTTCCAGGTTGTTATTTTTTATCAATTGGGGAAAGACAATACCATTTATTACAGTAATCCTGAAAAGTACGAAATTAGAGTTTTGAATTCAGAAGGAAAACTCATCAGAAGAATCATGAAAGACTATGGGCCCGTCAAAGTGACTGAAGAAGATAAAAAAGATTTTTTTGAAAGAGTACCGGAAATCGCAGGGCCGATCAAAGATAGAATAGAGTTTCCGAAAGTGTATCCCCCCTATGTGAATTTTACCTTCGATGAGGAATGGAGATTGTTTGTGAGAACATACGAAAAGGGCAAAGAGGAAAGAGAGTTTTTCTTTGATGTGTTCGATACGGAGGGAAGATACATCGCCAAGTTCCCTTTCAAGGGCGACCCCAGAGTCTGGAAAGGACAAAAGCTGTATGCGATTGAGGAGGATGAGGACGGATATCAGATGCTGAAAATTTACAGTGTTCGCTGGGAATAATGCTGGTTTCAAATCGGGGAAGGAACACTTAAAATAAGAAGAAGCAAAATTTTGACTTGACTCTCTTTATTTCATATCTTTAATCCATGATCTTCCTGTTGTCCGGTCCTGTGCATTCCGGGAAGACCACTCTCCTGAAAAGGGCGGTCCGGGAATTCAAGGATCAAGGAGTCAAGATTGACGGTTTCCTGAGCGAAGCGGTTTTTTCAGGAAAAGAAAGAACCGGATACGACTTGTTGGATCTGCGGGAAGACAGGTCCATCCCTCTTCTCCGGATTGCCGGCGAAGAAGAGTGGCAGAGGATTGGGTCTTATTTTTTTGTTCCTTCAGGGATCGAAAAGGCAGAAAAGATCATCCTGCGCAGCGGAGAAGCGCAAATCTGCGTTGTGGATGAAGTCGGGCCTCTGGAGCTGGAGGGGAGAGGCTTCTGGCCGGCTCTGGAGCGCGTCCTCCTCCCGCCTTCGACAAGCTTCCTCATTTCTATGAGGGAAACCATCCTCGAAGGCTTTTTGGATGTTCTGGGAAAAACGGATGCCAGAGTGTTCGATATGAAGGAAAGGGATATTTTTTCCGGGCTAATACAGGAAATCATGAAAACTGTCTGATTTCCTTCCAGGAAGTCCGCATCCATTTGTTCAGCAGTCTGCTGAGCGACAGACGGAGTCTGTTCTTGAAAAATAAGACTAAAAAACCTAAGATGCAGGTGAAGTGAAAAACATACATACATACCTTTTCGAAAAGCTCAAAGAAAAAAAACCTCTGGCTCTGGCCACAATAGTCGAAACAAAGGGCTCAACCCCACAGGTGACCGGCGCGTCAGCCCTGTTTTCACTTAAAGGCTTACTCGAAGGGACTCTGGGAGGAGGGCTTTTGGAAGCCGATGCCCAGAAGGAGGCCCAGCGCACCCTTAATGATATGGCTCCTGTACTCTCTGAGTTCACGCTGAGAGATGATATTTCCGATGAGGAAGGCGCCATCTGTGGAGGAGAAGTCAGAATCCTCATCGATGCCACGCCTGAAGAATACAGGGATACGTTTCGAATGCTGAGTCAATCCCTCGAGCAGAGGAAACCGGGAATACTGGCCACTTTCATCAATGAGTTCCCGAAGAAGAAAGTGTCTCTTTTGAGATTCTGGATAGAGAAGAAAGAGAAGTCCGATACTGAACTGGAAAAGCCTTTTTCATTCTTTCAAGCTGAGATCAAGCGTGTGTTTTCAGAATGCCAGCCCAAGCTGTTGAAGATCAGAGAAAATATTTTTCCCGAGAAAGGCATAAATCACTTTCTTTTTTTAGAGCCCGTGTTTCCTTTGCCTCAACTGGTGATTGCCGGTGCCGGACACATCGGACAGGCTCTCTCCCGTTTGGGAAGCTTCCTGGGTTTTGAAGTGACGGTGATTGACGATCGGCCGGAATATTCGAACACGGAAAATCTGCCAGATGCAGATAATATCGTCGTCAGAGACATCGGAAAAGCTGTGAGGAATTTTCCCGTATCTGCTGATACGTATGTGGTGATCGTCACTCGAGGCCACCGCCAGGATGCCGATGCTCTCCGGCAGTGTATCAGTTCGGACGCAGGATACATCGGGATGATCGGGAGTGTTCGCAAGATCGTGCTCATGCGGAAAAAGTTTCTGGAGGAAGGATGGGCCACCCTGCGCCAGTTCAACCGTGTTCATGCTCCGATCGGGATCAATATCAATTCAAAAACAGTCGAGGAGATCGCCGTGAGCATCGCCGCTCAACTCGTTCAAGTGCGCAGTCAAATCCAACACAGAAGAGGGGAGGAGAAATGATCCGGGCCGTGATTCTGGCTGCAGGAGAGTCCAGGAGGATGGGGAAGCCCAAACTTCTTCTGCCGTACGGAGAGAAAACAATAATCGAGACCGTCGTCGAAAGCGTTGTCTCATCCAAGGTGGACGGGACGTTAGTGATTCTTGGATCCGAGCGAGAGACGATCGAGGAGAAGATCAAGGACTTTCCTGTAAAAATTGTCCTCAATCCTGATTTTCGAAGCGGGATGCTGTCTTCTGTCCAGTGTGGATTCAAAGCCCTTCCTGGAGAGACACGGGCGGTGCTGGTCGTTCTCGGCGACCAGCCAGCGATATCGAGCGACATCATAGATGTGTTAATCGATGCATATCTAAAGACAGGGAAGGGGATAGTTCTGCCTGTCTACGAGAAAGAACGGGGCCATCCGGTTATCATTGACATGAAGTATAAACAGGAAATCCAAGGCCTGAGCCCGGATGTCGGCCTTCGCGGCACTGTTTACAGCCATCCTGAGGATATACTGGAAGTCGGTGTGGACAC
>SOIA01000207.1 GCA_004378665.1 Candidatus Aminicenantota bacterium | reverse complement strand
GATTTTTTATTAATTTAGTCCTGATTTATGAATGTGAGATTGCCACGATTCACTCGCAAGGACATTTAGTTCTTAGAAATTGTGTGGGCCGGGAATAAAGACAAGCCAGCCGATGGAAAAAGTAAAAATCCTGTAAAACAGAAATGACTTTTAATTCACTTCTCTGTTCAATATGATTAAACATTCTATAGCAATCGGAGGTAACCAATGAATAAGAAAATTTTGATCTCACTGAATATCATATTCATACTTATTCTCGCACAGCACTGTATTGCCGGAAGCTGGTTTGATAAATCCGAATATGCAGCGAGACGGGCTAAATTCATGGAACAAATTCCCGACGGAGTGGCGGTCATTCTGGGGGCGACCACTCCGGCATCGGATAGACAATTCTTCCAGAGCAGCGATTTCTTCTATTTTACAGGTGTGGAGATTCCCAACGCTGTCTTGATCATGGACGGGATGAGTAAAGTAAGTACTCTGTTCTTTTCGATCAGCGAAACGGAAGCTCAAGGAGAAGGAATTTCTCTTGAACTCGTGCGTAAGCCCACTGAGGTGACCGGGATTGAGAGAATCTCCCCGCTCGAACGTCTGTCCTCCACTCTTTCGAGGTTGAGTCTGCAAACCGATGTCTTTTACACGATGTTCCGGTCCGAGGAGCTGAGCCGGGAGAATACCAATGAAAAATTCAGGGCACTGCAGAGGACGATGACCATGAACATGTGGGACGGAAGGCTGACGCGCGAGCTTCAATTCGTGAAGCGATTGAAGGAGAAATTCCCTCACATCACGGTCAAAGACTGCTCCCCTTTATTCTGGAACCTTCGGAAGATAAAGTCACCCGCAGAGATCGATCTTCTGCGCAAGGCCGGTCAAATCGGCGTCAAAGCCCATATCGCTGTGATGAAAGCGACTCGTCCTGGAATTTCTGAGCAGGAACTAGCGGCTCTGTTCGAATACGTCTGCAAGAAGGAAATGGCGCAGGAGCTGGCGTTTTATGTCATCCTGATGTCTGGGCCGAATCACGCCTTCGGCCATTACCACAAGCATGACAGAGTACTGAAAAACGGAGATTTCATCATCCTAGATGCTGGGCCCGAATACGGCTACTACAATGCGGACATCTCCATCACCTTTCCGGCTAACGGAAAGTTTTCGGCGAAACAGAAAAAAATATACGAGATGGCCTACGGAATCCGGAAAACCTGCCTGGACAATTACCGGCCGGGCATCACGTTCAAGGATGTGGGAGAGAAAGTGAAACAGTTCCTCATTCAAGAAGGGTATGATCCTGAAGATCGAAAATTCAGAGGGCTGATCCGGTACGGCGGGTACAATCATTCGATCGGCCTGGCCACGCATGACCCCATGGGAACGTTTTCCGGCCCGGAGGAAGTCCTGCGTCCGGGATTCGTGTTTGCCTGCGACATCAACATCCCTTACCCTGACCAGGAAATGGGGATCCGTCTCGAGGATACGGTCGTGATCACGGAAAAAGGATACGAAAATCTCTCACAAGGAATTCCCAGGTCGGTGGCTGAGATCGAAGACTTGATGAAAAAGAAATAATTCTCTCAGGGAGTCTCGACATGAAAAGAATCGCATCGTTTTTATCAATCATCCTTATTTTTACCTGTTTTCTGTCCGCCCAAAAAATCGATATCTACGAGCGGCCTCTCCAGTCTGAAAGGAGCCGGGATTATGATGCCAAACACTACCGCATCGCCCTGACTTTTGATTTAGACAAAAAATATTTCCAGGGAGAAAACCGAATCACCTTGTCTCCGCTCAAAGATGACTTCAAAGAGTGTGTGCTGGACGCGGAGGAACTGGTGGTCTCGGCTGTTCTGGACTCCAGGGACAATCCTCTTGAGTTCAAGCAGACAGACAAACATCTCAAAGTGGTTTTATCGAAAGCCTATGATTACGGCGAGACAGTGACATTCACAGTCAAGTATCACGCCGCAGACCCCAAACACGGCCTGTTTTTTGACAAAGAAGGCCCTGCCAATCCTCGCATGGTCTCGACCATCTCCTGGCCGGATAAAGCACATCACTGGTTTCCCTGTTATGACTACCCGCATGATAAAGTGACCAATGAGATGATCATCACTGTCAAGGACCGATACAAGGTGCTCTCCAACGGCAGGATGGTCAGCGTCGAAGAAGACAGGAAGACCGGCACCAAAACCTATCACTGGTCGCAGGAGTTTCCCCATTCCACCTATCTTTTTATGCTGGCTATCGGTCCATTCGCAGTCATCGAAGATTCCCTCGGCTCGTTGCCTGTCACTTACTGGGTTTACGAGAAGGATGTGGAGGATGCAAAATGGATCTTCAAAAAAACTCCTGAGATGATCGACTTTTTCAATAAACTGTTCGGTTATGACTACCCCTGGGCGCAGTACGCGCAGGTCACATCTCCCCGGATGGGAGGTGGCGCGGAGAGCACATCGGCTACGGTTCTCGGTCAACGGGTCATCCATGACAGACGGGCTGAACAGGATTTTTCCTGGCAGAGAATCATCGCCCACGAGATCGCCCACCAGTGGTGGGGAGACTTGATCACGCTGCGGACCTGGTCCGAAACCTGGCTGAACGAGAGCTTCGGCACGTATTCCGATTATCTCTACACGCGGCACGACCTGGGAGAAGACGAAGGCGCCTATGCACTCCTTGGTAAAAAGAATCAGTATCTGAGGGAAGCGCACACGCGCTACATGCGTCCGATCGTTTTCGACAGATACAACCGGCCTCAGGAAAACTTCGACAGCCACACCTATCCCAAAGGGGCATGCGTTCTCCATATGCTACGGTATGTCATCGGAGACAAGCCTTTCTTCCGGACTCTGAAATATTTCCTGCACAAACACGAATTCCAGGCAGTCGACACCCATGATTTGATGATCGCGATTAAAGAGGTCACCGGACAGAACCTGGACTGGTTCTTCGAGCAGTTCATCTATAAACCGGGACATCCGGTTTTCGACATTAGCACCACATGGGATGAAAACAGACAAAAACTCAAGTTGAAGGTGATCCAAATTCAGGACACTTCTCAGGGTGTTCCTGTCTACACGATCCCGGTGACCATCGGGATTATCACGCCAGGAAAGAAAACATCCGTAAAAGTGTGGCTCAAACAGAAAGAGCAAGTGTTCGAATTTCCCGTCGATAAAAAGCCTCTGATGGTCAGGTTTGATGAGGGGAACTATCTCCTGAAAGAATGGACTTTCGAAAAGAGCCTGGATGAGCTTCTCTATCAACTCAAAAATGACGATGTTATCGGAAGGGACTGGGCGGCATCAGAACTTTCTCGATTTAAAGATAATTCCCGCACGATAAAAGGTTTGATCGACAGCGCGAACCATGATGAATTCTGGGCCGTGAGGAGAAGTGCGGTCGAAACCTTGGGAAAGCTCAAACGCAAGGAGGATATCGAACTCTTCAAGGACAAATGCACAGACCAGAACTCAAAAGTCAGAGTGTCTGCGTTGAGAGTGCTCGGGGATTATGAAGAGGCGGAACTGGTTTCGTTCTTCAAAGATCGGTTCGAAAAAGACGACAGCTACCTTGCTCAGGCCGAAGCATTGAGATCGATCGGAAAATGCGGCGA
>SOIA01000077.1 GCA_004378665.1 Candidatus Aminicenantota bacterium | reverse complement strand
ATCGTCATTACAGGACCGAGCGGTTCCGGAAAATCTTCCTTAGCTTTTGACACTCTCTATGCCGAAGGACAGAGGCGTTACATCGAATGCCTCTCAGCCTATGCCCGCCAGTATATCGAACAGATGGAAAAGCCTGAAATGGAGTCCATCGAAGGCATATCTCCGTCCATTTCGATCGATCAGAGGACAATCTCTTCTCATCCCCGTTCCACGGTAGGAACTGTGACAGAGATGTATGATTTCCTGAGGCTTCTTTTTGCCCGGGTGGGAATCCCCCATTGCCCTCGCTGCGGGAGACGGATCAGCTCTCAGACTCCTCAACAGATCTTGAAAAGAATCTCGAAATCCCAATCTGGGGAGAAAGTGATGATCCTGTCCCCTCTAGTCAAAGGACGGAAAGGAGAATACCTGCGCCTGTTCGACAGGATGAGGAGAAAGGGTTTTCTTCGTGTCCGTGTGGATGGTGAGTTCAGAGAACTCGAGGAGGAAATCCTCCTGGAGAAGACCAAGAAGCACAGCATCGACCTTCTGATTGACGAAGTCCGTGTCTCGGGTTCTTCCCAAGAGAGGCTTGAGGAGGCCGTGGATAAAGCTCTGGAAATGGCAGGAGGAGACCTCTTGTTGATCAATCAGGCCGGGAGTGAAAGCTATTTCTCGCTGAGCCTTCTCTGTCCATACTGTGAGATCAGCCTTCCGGAGCTGGAGCCAAGGAATTTTTCATTCAACAGTCCTTATGGGGCGTGCCCGAAATGTCACGGTCTTGGCTTCCGAACACTCCTGGATGAGTGGGGCAAAGTGACGCTGACAGAAGATATCTGCCCACTCTGTGAAGGGAGCCGGTTGAAAAAAGAAAGCCTTGCAGTGAAAGTCGGAGGAATGAATATCCACGAGATCAGCTCGCTTCCTGCGGAGAAGTTGAGGGAGAAGCTGACTTCCCTTGAATTTTCAGGTTCCGATGAACAAGTCGGTTCCCGGATAAAGAAGGAGATTCTCTCCCGAGTTGAGGTCATGGTCGAGTTGGGAATGCCGTACATCCAGTTGTCCCGGACGTCCGCTTCCCTTTCCGGAGGAGAAGCCCGGCGTCTCCGCCTGGCTGCCCAGGTCAGTTCCCGGCTGAGGGGCATACTCTACGTCCTGGATGAGCCTACTATCGGTCTTCATCAGAGGGATAACCGGCGCCTGATCTCGTTATTGAAAAAAATAAGAGACCTTGGGAATTCAGTGATCGTGGTCGAGCATGATGAGCAGACCATCCGTTCGGCGGATTATATCCTGGATCTGGGTCCGGGAGCAGGAGAAGGCGGTGGGTTTAAAGTGACTGAAGGGGATTTGAACCTTGTCCTGTCCTCTCCTGACTCTCTGACCTCGCAATATCTCAGGGAGGAAAAGAGCATACCTGTCCCTTTGGAGCGGAGGACGCCAAACGGGTGGTTGGCTGTTAAAAAAGCCGCCGAACACAATTTGAAGGACATAGATGTCCGGATTCCGCTGTCAGTCATGACGGCTGTGACCGGAGTTTCTGGCTCCGGGAAGAGCACTCTGGTCTATGACATTCTGTATAAAAAACTCTTGAACGTGCTTTATAAAGCGAAGCAGAAGCCCGGGAAGCATGAGGATATCTCAGGAATCGATCAGATCAACAAGGTGGTCTCGGTGGACCAAAAACCCATCGGCCGGACGCCTCGGTCCAATCCCGCCACGTACACCGGACTTTTTGCACCCTTGAGGCAGCTCTTTTCCCGAACGAAGGAATCGAGAATAAGAGGGTACACAGCCAGTCGTTTCAGCTTCAACGTCTCTGGAGGGCGTTGCGAGGAATGCCGGGGAGCCGGAGTGAAGAAGATCGAGATGCATTTTCTGCCGGATGTCTTCGTCACCTGCGATCGGTGCCGTGGCAAGCGGTATAACACCGAAACTCTGGCAGTCCAGTATAAAGACAAGAATATCTCGGATTATCTGGAAATGACAGTGGATGAGGCGTTCGAGTATTTAAAGGCCCATCCGGTTTTGAAAAGAAAATTGGGGACACTGAAGAAAGTCGGACTGGGATACATCAGGCTGGGCCAGCCGGCACCGACTCTTTCTGGAGGAGAAGCGCAGAGGATCAAGCTGACTAAAGAGCTGAGCCGGAAGGATACGGGCCAGGCCCTGTATCTTCTGGATGAGCCGACCACAGGACTCCATTTTAATGATGTCCACAAGCTTCTTGAGGTTCTTTCGGAATTGGTGAGGCTGGGGAACACAGTGGTGATTATCGAGCATAACCTTGATGTTATTAAGTATTGTGATTATATTATAGACTTAGGTCCTGAAGGCGGAGAAAAAGGAGGCTGGGTTGTTGCTCAGGGTGTTCCGGAAGAAGTGGCAAAAGCTGAAAAATCGTATACAGGAAAGTTCTTGAAAATGATCTTTCAGGAAGGCAAAAAATTTCTTGGGAGAGGAACCAATGATATTTAGGAAGGAGGAATTATGAGGAAACTCAAGGTTCGAAGGAATTTGGTCTTAGCGTTATTTTTCATTTTTTGTTTTATGGCTCACTCGCTTGTCTTCGCGGATACTCCTGTATCCACAAAAGACCTGAATAAATTTAGCTGGCGCCATATCGGGCCCTGGACATTCTCCGGGAGGATCACATCGTTTGCGGTCCCTCCGGGTCAGAGTCAGACCTATTATGTGGCGACTGCATCCGGCGGCGTCTGGAAAACAGAGGACG
This sequence comes from Candidatus Aminicenantota bacterium, assembly GCA_004378665.1. GTDB lineage: Bacteria > Acidobacteriota > Aminicenantia > Aminicenantales > Aminicenantaceae > SOIA01. The sequence continues at coordinate 910 of SOIA01000077.1, read as the reverse complement.
GAGGGATCCATTTTGTGCCCATCTTTGACAAATACGGAAATATGAGCATGGGGGATCTCGCCGTGGCACCCTCCGATCCCAAGATCATCTATGCCGGAACAGGAGAGCCTCTGCATGCCCGCTCCAGCGCTCACGGGAACGGCATGTGGAAATCCATAGATGCCGGGAAAACATGGAAGCCCATCGGTCTGGAACAGAGTTATTTCATCCCTCGAGTCGAAGTCGACCATAAGAATCCGGATATCGTCTATGTGGCGGCTGAAGGAAAACTCTATGATAACAAGATGGACTGTCAGCGTGGACTTTACAAGACAGTTGATGGCGGAAAGACCTGGAGCCAGGTTCTGAACCTGAAGGACAGGGGTGTGGGAGATTTTGTGATCGACCCGAACAATTCCGATGTCGTCATCGCTTCAGCCTATAAGACTTACCGGAGAACATGGACCTACATCGATCGTCAGGAAGGGAACCATCTGTACAAAACCACTGACGGTGGAAAGACCTGGAAGAAGCTGACCAACGGCCTTCCGATGAACATCAAAAGCGGATGGAGTGGCCTCGACATTTATCCCAAGGATCCGAATATCGTTTACGTCAGGATGGATGAAGAGGTCAACCTGGGCTTCGACGAAAGGGAAGGAAGAGCTCTTTTCAGAAGAGGGGTGTTCAGGGATGGTTATTATTTAAACAAATTCAAAGATTTCAAGATTCATCCCCAGATCAAGAGAATGATCAAGTTCGAACCCGTCAAGTTCAAGGATGAGAGTGACCTCGTAGAAAAGTTGAATAAGCTGATCGAGGATCGAGATTTCCAGAAGAATATCGGAGCTGATGTGGCCGCTTTGAACAAAAAAGCCAGGTCACTTTTCTCGAAGAACGAGAAGATCATCGAGAGCATCGATGAGATCGA
>SOIA01000089.1 GCA_004378665.1 Candidatus Aminicenantota bacterium | reverse complement strand
AAAAGTATTAGGATGAAAAAGCCTTGAACTCAATCACAGAGTTTAATCTTTAAAATTCGTCGTATGATTCGAAGAATTTATTCCCAAAATGGCAATTCTTGAAGTCGATAAGCTCTCTGCTGGATATGAAAACGGAGACGTTATCCAGGACATTTCTTTTTCGCTGAACAAGAGCGAATTCATATCTGTTCTCGGGAAAAACGGGTCTGGAAAAAGCACCCTGATCAAAGCCCTTCAAGGTCTGTTGAAGAACGTTTCCGGCAGAATCCTGGTCGATGGCGAGGATGTCTTCTCTCTGAGTCCAAGACAGCTCGCCAAAAAAATCTCGTATGTGCCCCAGATATTCAGCTCGTCCTTTGAATTCAGCGTTGCGGAAACCGTTCTCATGGGGAGGTATGCTCATCAAGGCCGGCTGGGAGGGTCTTCCCCGGATGACACCAGGATAACCGAAGAAATTATGTCCCTCACCAAGATCTCTCATCTCAAAGAGAAAAAAGTTGCCCATCTCAGTGGAGGAGAACGCCAGAGAGTTTTTATCGCGCGCGCATTGGCCCAGGACACACCGCTCCTCTTCCTGGATGAGCCCAGTTCCCATCTGGATATCCGATATCAGGTCGAAATCTATCAAATTCTCAAGCAGCTCCAGGAAGAAAAAGGGAAAACCATCCTGACGACAGAGCATAACATCAACCTCGCCATCCCATTTTCTCAGCAGATCATGTTCCTCAAGGACGGCAGAGTTCAGGCGCTGGGTCCGCCCGAAAATCTGATCACAAAACAGAACATCCTTGAAGTCTTCGAAGCCGCCGTGGAAATCAGAGAAAACATCCACTCCCGGCTTCCTGAGATATCGCTTATCCCGAAACCGGATCAAAAGGAATGACATTTAAAAAGATAGGCGCTGTCTTGCTGCTGGTAGTGCTGAACATCTCTGCACTCATAGCCCAGGAAAAAATCATCAGGGATGACCTCGGTTTCCCTTACGACGCGACCGTTCCCCCTCAAAGAATCATCTCCCTGGCTCCCAACATCACTGAAATTCTTTTTGCTCTTGATCTGGGAGGAAAAGTTGTCGGAGTCACGCGGTACTGCGACTTCCCTGAAGACGCAGCGAACAAGGAAAAAATCGGGGGGATGATCGACCCGAATCCGGAAAAGATAATCGCTCTCAACCCAGATCTGATCATAGGCTTTCGCGGGAATCCTCTCAGGATTTTCGAACGGCTCAGGAATCTGGATCTTCCTGTGTTCGTCCTGGATACAGGGACAACCATCGATTCCATATTCCCCCTGATAAAAAAAATTGGAACCGTCACCCATGAAGAGCACAAAGCCGCGCTCTTTGTCCGGTCTCTCAGAGCAAGATACGAAAAAATTCTCTCATCCCTCCAAAATGCCAGACATGAACCAAAAGTCTTCCTCTCCCTCCATGGTGTGGGTCTCTGGACATGTGGTCAGGAAAGCTTCCTCAATGACCTGATAAAAAAGGCCAGAGGAGTGAACATAGCCGGTCATGTCCCCCGGAAATGGCTTCTTTACAATCAGGAGCAGCTCATTCACGAAAATCCTGAGGTCATTGTCATTCTGTCCAAATCCAAGAAAGACTTCTTAACAGCTAAAAACTGGATGAAAAACGAAGCCCATCTTGAAGGAACTCAAGCTGTCACCTCTGACAGCATATTCTTTCTGGACGAAAACCTGGCCTCCCGGCAAGGCCCCCGGCTCATACAGGCTCTTGAAGAGCTCTCACATCTCCTCCATCCTCAATGCTTCGTGGAAGGATCATGAAAGCAAGGTCGAAAAGGCTGATTCTCCTCGCGGTCCTCCTTTTCCTGTTCGTATCGGGATTTCTCCTCTCCCTGCTTGAAGGCCCGGTGGAGACAAATGTTGGAGATCTATTTGATTTTCTATTCCACAACCTCCACGATGAGACCTTAAGAAAAATTTTTATTGACCTCAGGCTGTCCCGCGCGCTCCTGGCTTTTTTGGTGGGGGCCAGTCTTTCTCTCTCAGGGGCCATCCTCCAAGGCTATTTCCAGAATCCGATGGCTGGACCGTTTGTCGTGGGCGTTTCTTCTGGTGCCTCCTTCGGAGCAGTCCTGTGCATCTACCTCGGATTGAACCTCCGGTTCCTGGGATTCTCTCTCCAGAGTGCATTTGCTTTTGCATCTGGTTTTGCCATTGTCTTTCTTGTCTACCTCCTTTCCCAGAGAAAGGGAATTTTCAAGATGGAAACACTGCTGCTGACAGGAATTGCGGCAGGAGCCCTGGCTTCGGCTCTGACATCCTTTTTAATATTCTTCAAATCAGAATCGTACCAGGAGGCCGTTTTCTGGCTGCTGGGAAGTTTCAGATATTCTGACTGGAATCAGGTCACCGCGATGCTTCCTTATTTTTTGCTGTGTTTCATTGTGGCTCAATGGCTGGCCAAGGATATGAACCTCCTGGTCCAGGGGGATGACATCGCTCAATCCCTGGGCAGCCCTGTGAACCGCGTCAGAAAGACATTTCTGGTTGTATCCACTATGCTCGCCGCCTCGTCTGTCTCAGTCAGCGGTATCATCGGCTTTATCGGCCTTGTCGTTCCCCACTGGATCCGCATTCTTATCGGACCTGACCACAGGCATCTTTTCTTTTTTTCTTCCTTAACAGGGGGGATTTTCCTCGTTTATTCTGATTTCATCGCACGCACCTTACTTTCTCCTTCAGAACTTCCCATCGGGATCATCACCGCAGCCGTCGGAGCACCCTTCTTCATCTACCTTCTTAGCCAGCGTCGGTAGAAGACATCTCTTGCTCCGATTCCGTGTGAAATGCTAAAATAAGTCACACTCATGCAGTTCTTTTTCGTTCGTGACCACCGGCGCAAATACAGATACTTTTCTTCCGAGCCAGTCAGCCAAATCCAGATCAAAACTTCCCGCTGGAAAGAACTCTGGGAACTGGCCAAAAAGAAACTGATGCTCCTGCCTCAAAGGATCCTGCGGCAGGAACAGGCCTTCGGAAAAGCCTTGAAATCCAAAGAAGACAAAATACAAATCTTCTATTCAGGCAGGCCGGGGAAAAAAAGAATACAAACTCGATTTTATTTCTTCCTCCAGAGGCAGAGAACCAAGCACATTCTACTTCTTGTCGGAGAAATCATTCTTCTCCCTATCAGCGGATTAGCCGCCTTCCTGCCCGGGCCAAACGTTTTCTTTGGTGTCCTTGCCTTATTGATGATCACCCACTGGCAGGCTCTTCGAGGTATCAATAAAACACTCAAAAAGAAATTCGAGTTTGTTCCATCCCCGCTGTTTAGAGAATGGGAACAGGCCCGGGAATCCAAAGAAGAAAATAAATATCCCCAGATATTTAAAAAGATCGAAAAAGAATTCCATCTGGACGGTATACAAAAAGTTCTCTGGAAATAATCCTCCAGGATTATTCATCCTCTATCCATTGACAAAATAAATATTTTGTTTTATTTTCATAGTCACCATGTCGCTAACCCTTAACCAGTTTCTCTTCCTTGTGATAACCATCGCCGTTTTGGTTGCCGTCACTTTTCTCGTCTCCTTGATCATTCAGCTTCGATCCACAGCCAAGGAGGGGGAAAAAACGCTTAAAGAGATAAGAGAACTTG
>SOIA01000223.1 GCA_004378665.1 Candidatus Aminicenantota bacterium | reverse complement strand
CAAACTCCCTATAAAGATTTTACGATTAAGGCCGTCATCATCGGAGCCATCTTCGGCGTCGTCTTCGGTGGAGCCAATGCCTATATTGGCTTGAGAGTGGGACTGACGATCTCAACAGCCATTCCGCTGGCTGTGATTTCTGTCGCCGCATTCAGGGTTCTCACTCCTATTCTGGGAAAAAGCACGATCCTGGACTGCAACATCGCTCAGACTACAGGCTCGGCAAGCTCTTCTTTGGCGTCAGGACTCATCTTCACGATCCCGGCACTTTTTCTCTGGGGATTCAATCCAAGCATATTCAAAATAGGCACGTTGGCGATCTTGGGAGGCATCCTTGGAGTTCTGTTCATGATTCCCCTCAGGAAAGCTCTGATTGTCAAGGAACACGGAGTTCTTCCCTACCCTGAAGGGATTGCTGCTTCGCAGGTCCTGATCTCAGCTGAGGAAGGCGGAGCTAAGGCCAGGAACGTATTCCTGGGTTTGGGGATCGGAGCAGCATACAAAGCCATTATTGCAATCTTTAAACTCTGGCCGGAAAAGATCTATCTCAAGCTGCCTGTCCTAAAAAAAGCGGAGCTGGGTCTGGACGCCACTCCCGCCCTCCTGGGAGTCGGCTTTATCCTCGGACCCAGAATCGCAGGAATCATGGTCGCCGGCGGAATCCTTTCCTGGATAGGTCTGATTCCGTTGATCGCCTATTTCGGAGAAAACTTGAATATCCCGTTATTCCCTGAAACAGATCTCCCGATTGCTCAGATGACTGCTGAAGACATATGGTACAAGTACATAAGGGTCATAGGCGCTGGAGCCGTGGCCGTCGGAGGGATTATCACGGTCATCAAGTCATTACCGACAATGGTCGGCGCTCTGAAGACAAGCGTTAAAGATTTTAAGTTGAACAAGCAGAATGACCTAGCCAAAAAGAAAAGAACAGACACTGATTTGCCTTTTCCGGTTTTGGCCCTCGGAATTCTGATAGTCGCAATCTTAATCGTCCTGGCCCCACAGGTCCTCGGTATTCAGGCCTCCATACTTGTTCGACTTTTGGGAGCCGTGTGTATCATCATCTTCGCGTTCTGTTTTGTGACCGTTTCATCCCGGATCGTCGGGATGGTGGGTGTGACTTCGAATCCCACCTCAGGAATGACCATCGTCACACTCCTCGGAACAAGTCTGTTGTTCCTTGCCTTGGGGTGGACAGACCGTCTGGGCATGGCCACAGCCCTGACTGTCGGGACGGTGGTCGCTATCAGCGCCTCTATTGCTGGTGATATCTCGCAAGACCTCAAGGCCGGCTACATCATCGGAGCCACCCCCAAGAAACAGCAGATGTCCGAATTGATAGGAGTTTTGGCTTCAGCCTACGCGATTGCCTGGATAGTGTGGCTCTTAGGGAAAACTTTTGAATTTGGTTCACCAGAACTGGCTGCGCCCCAAGCCACATTGATGAAAACGGTTATCGAAGGCGTTCTCGGCGGAAATCTTCCCTGGGGACTCGTTATGGTCGGAGGTGCCTTTGCCATAGTGGCAGAACTTGTCGGGATTCCTTCCCTCCCGTTCGCCGTGGGGATCTATCTCCCTCTCTCCACGATGACTCCTATATATGTTGGAGGATTTATCAGACATCTCATAGATAAAAGATCCAATAAAGATGAAAAACTGAAAACTCAAAGAAAAGAGAAAGGAATTCTTTTGGGTTCAGGGTTTATTGCCGGAGAGGGAATCACCATGGTTGGGGTGGCATTGATGGCCTACATCACGACCAAAAAGCCACAAGGAATAGGTATCGACCTTGGTAGTTTTACTGCTCTGGCTGCATTTTTAGCCTTAGCTGCTTTTCTCTACTGGAAAAGTTATAAAAAATAGGAAAATTCATTCTTCTTATCGAGAGTAAATTGCTGACTGACATTTAGACTCCAATCGGCTTGCAAATTTAAAAATTATCCAATATATTTTCTGAGACTGTGATTTTCCAGAGAAAAGATGAATACCTTAATCATCGCTTTCATCCTCATTGCTTGGCTCATCCTGGGCTACAAAATCTATGGGAGTTTCATCGAGAAAAAAGTCGTCCAACCTGACAAATCCCGTGTGACTCCAGCCCATGAATTGAAGGACGGGATCGATTATTCCCCAGCCAAAAAACCCCTACTTTTCGGCCATCATTTCTCATCGATCGCAGGAGCGGGCCCGATCCTCGGCCCTTTGCTGGGAGTTCTCTACTTCGGCTGGCTGAGTGCGCTTCTCTGGGTGGCCATCGGGAGTATATTCCTCGGAGCCGTCCATGATTATACATCGCTCATGATATCCGTCCAGAATAAGGGAAAATCTTTGGCGGACATATCAGAAAATACATTAGGTTTTCGTACGAAAATCATATTTTCTGTATTCATCTGGATGACGCTGGCTCTGGTCATCGCTGTATTTGCTGTGGTCGCCGCGCAAACTCTTGTCTCGCAACCAGAAATCGTCATCCCCACATTCGGGTTAATCTTCATTGCCATGATATTCGGTTGGCTGATCTATAAAAAAAATATCAATATTCTCGCCGGAACTCTTATTTCACTCGCAGCACTTTTTTTCCTGATCTATCTTGGAAACCTATTGCCGATCGTCCTCCCCGCTCAAATACTCGGAATGTCAAGCCAGAAATTCTGGTTTTTCATCCTGATCATTTACAGCCTTTTTGCTTCTTCTTTGCCAGTATGGTTTCTCCTTCAGCCGCGAGATTACATAAGCACCTGGATTCTCTTTTTGGGCCTTGGGCTGGGATATCTCGGCCTCATCGTTGCACATCCTTCATTGAATGCCCCCGCCTTTGTCTCTTTCAACAGCAAGGGAGGCCCTTTCTGGCCCATGCTTTTTGTCATTATCGCCTGCGGAGCGATCTCGGGTTTCCACTCTCTTGTTGCTGGGGGGACTACTGCCAAGCAGCTGCCGGATGAACCCTGCGGCAAGCTGATCGGATACGGAGGCATGGTTACGGAAGCGGCCCTTGCCGGACTCGTGATATTCATCGCAGCCAGCGTATTGATCTGGGATCCTTCAGGAACCGAAAGCCAGTTCGGTTTTCAGTATTTCATGACCACCCTTGGGAATCCAATCCTGGCATTCGCGACTGGATACGGAAAGCTCATCTCTTCTCTCCCTGCTGTGACTCTGGTTATCGGCACATTCTTCGGCATGGTCATGCTCAACGCGTTTGTTCTGACAACCCTTGATACCGGCACTCGGATCGGCCGGTTCATCACGACCGAGCTCCTGGGAAAATCAGTCCCTCCTCTTCGAAACAGATGGGTTTCCTCTCTATTTATCCTGGTGTTTGCAGCTGTTTTGGGGGGCACAGAAGGTTATAAGGCGATATGGCCCGTTTTTGGCGCCTCGAATCAGCTCGTGGCAGCCCTGGCTTTGATCGTCGTTTCTTCCTATCTTGTCGGCATCAAAAGACCAAAAAAATACACGGTCTATCCCGCAATCTTTATGCTATTGACAACGCTGGGAGCGCTTGTCTACCAGGGTTATGTTTTTTTTAAAACAAAAAGTTATCTCATGGGAACCGTCAGCGTTGTCTTGATCATCCTGGCGGCAATCATCGTGTTTGATGCACGAGCCATACTTTTTTCCCGACAAAAAT
>SOIA01000135.1 GCA_004378665.1 Candidatus Aminicenantota bacterium | reverse complement strand
CCCAACCCTGGGACCCTTCCATCTTGACCAGAGCGCAGAACCGCTGGGTCTCTTTTCCTTTGAGCCTGAATTCAGCAGATTTTTCGATGATCGGTTGGGAAGTCGTTAGCTTGTTCAGAGGGTCGATGATGGTCGAACCTTTCGGGATCTCCACAACGGATATGTTTTTGGATGCGGAGACCGTGATCGTGTCTTTGACCGCTCTTTTGAGCTGGACCGCGCGGTCCGAGGACGTGGGATAGACACGGTCGTTCTTGACCGCCACATCGACCCAATACAGGTCATCCGTGGCCGGTGTGACTGTGATTTCATCGATCTCTACTCTGGGAAACTGGCTGGCACAGTACATCACGAACTGGGCGTTCTTGAACGATTCCATCTCTATGTAACGAGCGGGAGGTGTTCTCGCGGTGTGCTTCTTTCGAGAGCCTCCGATCCAGATCTTTCCCAGGTCGGGATGGTTGACTTTGTGCGGCATGATCCAGCCTTCGCCGGTCAGCTCGGTATCGATCCATTTCAGGTATTCCTCATCGGATACCCGGCCGTCGCCATCCTCATCGGCTTCAAAAACCGGTGAGCCCCAGAGCTCGATAAGATAGGAGTAGGCGCCGAGCATGTAGTAGGTGGCGGCATGGGCCTGGCCGCTCAGACCGCCGATAACCGGGCGGTAATTCTTCATGATTCTTGCGCCCATGGTTGCAATCTCAGTCTGGACATCCATATCATGCTGGTAATTCGGTGCCACCTGACGGTCGAAAAGCTGAGCGTATTTATTCGTCTTCCTCATCTCCTCAAGACGCTGCTGGAAAAATTGCTGCTGGCGCTGTATTTGCTCGGGTGTCTGATTCCGGCTGGGCACTGCGGGTGGGGCCTGGAACATGATTAGCCGTCCGGTGTTGTGATAGTGGAAGCTGGCATAGATATTGGGATGGGCCAGCTGGAATTCATACACGTTGCGGCATTCGGATTCGGACATCGGGTAGGGATTCCCAGCCTGGAGATACCAGCCGTAGGGAAAATTCCGGTTTGGGTCAGGGCCTCCGATATCATCCTCGTTGATCATGCCGTCTCCGTCGTTATCGTATCCTTCCGAACCGATCCTTCGAAAGCGCTTTACTGCTTCCTTCTCATCACTGACCCGGATGAACTGCCGCTTATCGGGCGACAGCTTGTAGTCTCCTTTGGAGTCTTCAATATACATTGTGGAAAGCTCGCCGTCGCCGTCGACATCCTCTGTCCGGTCCTCATCGTACAGCCCGTCCCCGTCGTTGTCCTCGGGCCTGTACGGCTCACGCGGATTATTCGGAGTGTTGGGAAACCGCACGAATGAATCGTTGGCGTCCACATTCATGCCGGGAAGGATGTAGAACGTGCAGTTGTTGACCAGGTCATGGACGTATTCGTCGTAATCATACCGGGTGAGAAGATACCACATAAGGTAGAGGGAGCAGGAGATTCCGTTCACCTCGTTTCCGTGAATAGCACCGTCCACCCACATGGCAGGTTTGTCCTGATGTTTTCCGGTTGACTTGGCTGTGATGGTGATCAGAACCTGGTCACGGCCCATCCGGCTTTTTCCGATGCTCTGGATGTCGGCCAGGTGAGGGTATTTCTTCTGCATGTCATGCATGATTTTGGTCCACTCCGCATAGGAGTAGTACCGCTTCCAGCTCATCGGGAAATCGAGCTCACCGTGGTAGCCTCCAGGACTCTTCTGCAGCTTTGTCTGGGCAAAGGCCGGAACCATACAGGCTGTCAGCAGGAAAACACCCAAGATTGATACTGTGATGTATATTTTATGTTTTTGTGTTCTCATTGTTTTCCTCCCTCATTGAATGGAAAGCCCTTTGACTTGAGTGCCGCCTTTTTGTGAAGTGGCCACGATTTTGAGCGGAGTGTCTCCTTTGACAGCGATCAGCCATGTGACAGTGCGCTTTGGGCCTGTCTGTTCAACTCGAGTCGGACCGTACCTCGGCCCTCTCCGGAACATCGGAAATCCGGGCGGGAAAAACATCATCCTCCTCCGCTGAGTTTGTGCCTGCGGAGGACCTGGAGCGCCTCTTCCTGTATAACCGGGAATTTTCATCGTTCCTTCGATGACTCCAAGAATCTGGAAGGGTGAGCCCTGAAGATAGGTGACCCGGTCGCGGTCGCCGATCAGCCAGACAACGTCTTGCCGGTTTCCAGCAAGTTGAGCACCCCGTGCAAGATGCGTCGCCAGTTTTCCTTTATTTTCGATCGTTGCCGTGACTTCAATGATTTTGTATTTGCCTTTGGATTTGCCTTTTTTGATCGTCACCTGGTCACCTTTCTGGGAGGCGACAGCATCACTGGCACTTTTTGCCGTGTAGAGGAGGCGCGCTTTAGCCTCTGTGATGACGATTTCCGGCTGGAGTCCGGCCCGAAACTTTTCGAACTGCCAGTGTTTCTCACAGACTCCGATCAATGGTTCTCCAGGGAATGCGTTGCTGCGGTATTTCGGGATCCAGCCGCCGATCTCTCCTTCTCCCAGTTCCGGGTGATTGAACTTATTCCAGGAGATGAACAGCTTTCCTCCGTATTTTTCATCCTGGTATTTCAGGAGTGCCCGCTGGGACTGGATTCTTGTATCCGGGCCTTTGAACTGAGGAAAGTCCTTGATGTCTCTCTGAGGATTCCAGAGTTCGGTAGTGACAGCGTAGATGCCCAGCTGCATGTACATCCAATCCGTGGCCATCCCGTAGTTGTATCGCTGGTCCCTCTCCTCGTTGTAGCTGGCTCTCCAACCGCGGGGAAGGACATAGCCTCTGGATATAGCGTATTTATTCTTGGATGTCTTTTTGAGTTCTTCCTTGAACGTATTCAAGGCTTCAGGCTTCTGCCATGCTTTGGGGACTTCTTCTCCGATAATCTCGAGGTACTTTTTTCCCATGATAAAATCAAAGATGGCGACGTCCTTGGGATGAAGCTGAGTCGGCGGTGCTGTTCCCATAGGCCTGTAAGTGAATCCGCCAGAGGTATGGTAGTTCTGCGCCATCAGGATGTTGGTGTGATTGGTGAAGAACTCCGCTATGGCCTGGGTTTCGGGTGCAGAGGTGGGGTAGTCGCCCTGGCCTCCGGCCATGGTGTTATCTCTGAACCAGCCTTCCGGAAAATTGCGGTTCAGGTCAATCCCTCTTTCGCTATCTTCTCCGCGTTTGCCGTCTTTATCGTTGTCCTTGTCTTCCATTATGACCGAATAACGCGGTTTATCGGTTTTTTGTTCTCTTCTCAGACGGATCATCAAGCGAGGGTCCTCGTCATCGATAATGTACTGACCTTTGAGGTCTTTATACCGGAATCGGGTGATATGTCCATCTCCGTTGAGGTCGTCATACCCGTCTTCGTTGACCTTGCCGTCCTCATCATCGTCCTTTTTCATGCTGTTCTGCCTCTGCGGGATCCCTTTCTCGAGGCTGTTGAACAGTCCGTCAGGATTGACCACCGGGCAGACATAAAAAGTCTGACCATTGACTATCCGGGTGACCTCATCATCCGAGCCGTAACCTGAGACCAGTTTGTCGATGATATACAAACAAACCTCAGTCCCTGTGTATTCGTTCCCATGTGTACTCCCGCAGATCCAGAATCCCGGTTTCCCCTGATAAGGCTTCATGG
>SOIA01000350.1 GCA_004378665.1 Candidatus Aminicenantota bacterium | reverse complement strand
ATCCTGAAGGAAGAAGCGAAGCTCCCACATTTTGACCTCCTTCTCGTTATTTTTTGTGCCTCATTATACCAGCTTACAAGAAAAAAGGGGACAGTCTGCTTTTTGGCATATTGTAGACTATTCGCTCGGAATATTGTAAATTATGTGTGACTGTGAGTAACGCCTTCTCCCGCTAATCTGTTTTCACTTCAGGAGATAAACGACAGGAAAGAATACTATGGAAAAAGAAAAAATACACAACCCGAAGAAACCTAATCACTTCTGGAGGATTGTTTTAATTATATTTGGATTGGCTTATTTCTGCGCTGTCGCAGCCTCGTTCTACGTGTTGAAGTATTACATCCTCTGCGCAGTTTCAGCACTCGGAGGATTCATACTCATACTGGATTTCGTATTAGAGCTGTTGAAGGTCAAACTCGGGCATAAATTTGTAAAAGTCGTTCGGTATTTCGAGGCGGCGATTTTCTTGGGAGTGGGAATCGCCTATTTGCTCTATTTTTTAGAAATCATCTAACCTGAACTATTCAGAAAATCTGCCGACACCCCTTTCCTTCTCCTCTTTTTATTCTCATAGAAGCGGATTGACCTGTGCGGGCAACCTCTACTCCCAAATCATCCTGTAAACAACAAGTTCCCTGTATCCGCTTTCTTTCTCCTGCAGAGAGTACAGGCGGTCCTTCTTCACCCGGGCTGCATATGGTTCGTACTGAAGCCTCTGATTATTCACAAGGCTCATCCTCCCGACGAATGCTCCTTCAGAGCTATAGATGTCATGCATGTACTCCCCGGGATTTGCGCCTTCTTTGTGGGTCAAAACGTATAAGCGTCCCGCATCGTCGGTAAAGAAATCTCTAAAAGCCGGCCACTTTTCTGTAAAGTACAAATTCTCCAGGATCGGATCTCCCTCAGGAAAACGCTCAAAATACGCTTTTTTGTACTCTTCCGGGACCTTCACAGGTTCATAGTCTTTCCTTATTTTCCGGAATGGATTCCCTTCAATGTCATACACGCGGACCTCATACCCTCTTTCTGTGTTCCCTGTGTAAATCCTGTCCTTGGACGCTGAAAAAATCAACCTGTCTCTATTCACAGGACCTTTGACATTGAGTATGTTGGGATACTGAAAGACATCGAGTGTCTTGATATCTTTAAATTCAGAGCTGCAGATGCCCACATACTGCTTTCTCCATTCCGGAGTATCCTCCCCCCAGAATATCAAATATTTTCCGTTTTCAAGCGGAACCGGGAAATAACTTCTTTCCAGACGAATTTCTCTGAGAAATTTTCCATCCCGGTCAAAGACCTGAATTTTTGATTTGGCGACATCCTTGGCTATGATCTCATTTTGAGGGCTGACCAGTACAAGAGCTCCCCATTCAATCTCTCCCGGCCCTTGCCCTTTCCGACAGAAGGAAGATAAAAAATTTCCCTTCTGGTCAAATTTAAAAATATAGTCTTCACTGGATGCCCATTGTATCAGATAGATATTTCCCTCGGAGTCAACATCAAAAGTCTCGATTCCGGTCAATCCGATCTCCAGTATTTCTTGATTTTCCGTATCGATCGAAAATTCTCTTTCCAGGTGAACAGTGCCGGATTCGCCTTTAATTCTATAAGGTTCGAGATGATTCAAGACGACTTCCACTCCATCTTCCATGGTCTTTTCGACCCTATCCCCACCTGGCCCACAGTAGAAAAACACGGAAAGAACCACAATCAGATAGATTAATTTTTTCATTTTCCTCTCCCTCCAGCTCTACAACTCTATTATAGCTGATACGCTTTTAAAGGGAAATTGGATAAAGAGTGAATAAAAAAGAGTCAAATCCTGATCTCAGATCATCGGCAAGCTACTTTCATGTTGAATAAGCGCAAAGGAAAGACTATCATGGATGGCTTATGGATGCCCTCAAAAGATCCCGGATGAAGATTGTCTTCATCCTGATCATGTTTTTGATACTATCATCGAACGCTTTTGCTGAGGTCCAGAGGAACAGGAAGTCTATCGGATTACAGATAGGCGACCCGATGGCATTGTCTTTACGCATACCTGTCACAAAAAAGAATTTCGTGAATATCTCTGGAGGCATCTGGGCATGGCATTTTTGGCATGATGTCCACTATGACACTCCCATCCTGACAGTGGATTTTGCATGGCTGTTTTCCAAAAAGAATTCCCGATGGAATTTCTACGCGGGAGTCGGGCTGAATATCTTTTTCGGCGATAATCCCAAAGACAGCCGGGATTATGATGCCTGTCTCGGAATTAGGTTCCCGTTGGGCATCGAGTTCATGGCCTCCAACCGCATCTCGATAGGACTTGAATTGGCACCTTTTTTTCAAGTCCTCCCTCCTTTTGCCTTCGACCCGTACGTCATTGACCAGAATGGCGGGATCGTGGTGAGATTTTTCTTGTAGGCAAAACCTTCAAGTTTAGAGATTCCTCGATCTTCTGAAATAGTCTCACGAGGATGCGCATGAGGCTCAGGGTGCGGAGGAGAGGATGGCCAAACTGAAGAGGCTGTAAACTGCACAACTTCTCATCTCTCCAACAGACAAAGATTGATTGACACACATGCATTACTGTACTATTAAGTGAGCAAAATCATGGAAGGAGGTTGTGATGAAATTCGATAAGTCCACCGCTGATTCTTCTGAATCAGGAGATTTCGATAGAGCCCTGAAGAAGGAAATTCATTGAATCTCAATCAAATTTTATTTCATTTGATCCTCATAATAATCGGAGTGATCTTTCTAGGAATAGGAATAAAGATTAGACAGCAAAATGAATTATTGAAGCCAGTTTTTTATATAATTGGGGTGGTATTTTTATTGCTGGGACTAATCCTCCCTTTTCTTCTATTAGGATAAGAAATGTCATGAGGATCTCAACGCTTGCCTTGAGAGAAAAAATATTATTAAATGAGTCCGAATCGAGAAGAAGCCAACTCCTCTAGGACCCGGATTTCCCTTGATTGGAAAAGAGAGGACGGATGTATAGATACTTCATGAGGGAAGACGGTAGACAAGGAGGAATCGGGATAGGAACACTGTTACATAAAGCTATGAACTATCTCTACTAAACCAAGTGAGAGCTTAGAACAGGAAAGAAGGAATGAGTAAAAAAGAAAAAATCGCTGAAAAAATAGTTGAGGAATTAAGTTTATTCGTGTTTCTTAAAGAAAAGGAAATTGAGTTTCTTGAAAATATGATAAAAAACGGAATGGAATTTCTTCCTCAAGAAGACCGAGAGTACACGATTAAATTGCTTGGTGAGATAATCGGAGCGAAGAAAAAAGAATTGGCAAAGTATCAAGCATTTCCCCAAACAGATACTCATTAAAATTCCAGAGTTAAGGAAGTCAAAGCAGGAGTATTATTTCGTAAAGGGATTGTTTCTTTGAAATAGTCCCTTTTTTTGTCCTATAAAGAATCCATTTTCCAAGACCTTTAGGAGTCCCTATACCCCCTTGCAACTTCTCTGCTTGCCAAGCAGAAGGTTGTGGGTTCAAATCCCATCGTTCGCTCCAGATAACTCTCTTATTTTTCAATAGTTTTCCTCATGAGTACATTTTAACAAAAGTATGATATTTTAAGCTATTTTTGCCTTCCAGCTAATTGATTGACAAATAAAGAATTTTGTTTTAATTAAATCGA
>SOIA01000355.1 GCA_004378665.1 Candidatus Aminicenantota bacterium | reverse complement strand
GAAAACGCGGAATTTGACCGTCTCTGTGAGAAAGAAAACATCGTCTTCATCGGACCCAATTCAAAAGCCCTAAAACTCGTCGGGGATAAGGTCCGTTCCCGGCAGACAATGGAGAAAGCCGGAGTGTCGATCATCCCGGGGATGAAAAGAATCCCGAAGGATCTCTCAGAGTTTGAATCGGAAGCCAAAAAGATCGGCTACCCGGTGATGATCAAAGCGTCTGCCGGCGGCGGCGGAAAAGGAATGAGGGTTGTCCACAGCCCGAAAGACCTGAAATCCGGCCTCGAAGCCGGGATGAGAGAAGCCAAGTCTGCCTTTGGCGATGAGTCGGTTTATCTGGAAAAGTATATCGAGGAGCCAAGGCATGTCGAATTTCAGGTTCTCGCCGACAACCATGGAAATGTGGTGCACCTTTTTGAGAGGGAGTGTTCTATCCAGCGGAGGCATCAGAAGATCGTGGAGGAGACTCCTTCGCAGGCTTTAACTCCCGAGCTTCGCGCCCGCATGGGAGAAACAGCGAAAAAAGTCATGCAGGTCTCCGGTTACAACAACGCAGGAACAGTCGAATTCCTGCTCGATAAGGATAAGAATTTTTATTTCCTCGAGGTCAATGCCCGCCTTCAGGTGGAACATCCTGTCACAGAGCTGACAATGGGTGTGGACCTGGTCCACCAGCAGATCTTGATCGCTTCGGGAGAGAAGCTCCCGTTTAAACAGGAAGACTTGAGTCAGAGAGGTCATTCCATCGAATGCCGGATCTATGCCGAGGATCCGCTGAATAATTTCCTCCCTTCTTCAGGAAAGGTCCTCTTCTTGAAAGAGCCGAAAGGCCCGGGAGTTCGCCATGATTGCGGGATTTTCAGCGGCAGCAACGTGCCGATCTATTATGATCCGATCCTGGCCAAGCTCATCGTCTGGGCGGAAGACAGAGAAATGGCCTGCCAGAGAATGATCCATGCTTTGGGGGATTATATCATCCTGGGGATAAAAACAACGATCGATTTTCTCAAGGATGTGATTGCTCATCCCCAGTTCCAGGCGGGAAACACCACAACCAGTTTTATCCGGAAACATTTGGGCGGATGGGAAGGCAAAAAGAAAACTGAAGAAGGCTTGACGCTGGCTTTGATCGCTTCAGCCTTCGACAGCCTCAATAAAACACATACCGGTCCAGCGGTGAACAGGGGAGCCCTCCGGAAAGAAACGTTCTCTCCCTGGCAGTCACTCGGCAAATGGCGTATCGGAGGAAAAAAGTAAAGTGGAATTCGAATTTTTAATAGACAACGAACTGCACACACTCTCTCTCGAAAAAAAAGAGGATGTCTTTGTCGTCTCGGATGGAGAGAGAACGTATGAGGTGGACATTCAGTATGTATCGCCGAATGCTTTGTCCATATTGATCGAGGGACAATCCCATCTGGTCTATCTGGCAAGGGATGAAGACAAAAAATTTCTTTCCCTGGAAGGACAGCAGTTTCTCATTCAGGAACCCCAGGCAGGAGAAGCAGCCTACGGAAAAGGCGATGAGAGGTCTCTGGAAGACGAACTCCTGGTGAAAGCTCCCATGCCTGGGAAAGTGATCAAGATAAGCGTTTCCGAGAACGAGGAAGTCCGGAAGAATCAGACACTGGCCATCGTGGAAGCCATGAAAATGGAAAACGAGATAAAATCCACGATCGAGGGTTATGTCAAAAAGATTTTAGCCGCTCCCGGAGACCTCGTCGATTCGGAAAATCCCATCATCGAACTCGCAACCAAAGACTAAAAAGGGGCCAGGCCCCTTTTTTCCTCTTTTTTCCTTGATGTCCCCCTTTTTTTAAAAAAATAGCTTGTCCCTTTTTTTCGGGTGATTGTCTAACCAGAGGTAATCGGTTAAACTGATTATATACAGAGATTGCGAATTCTCGAGTCAGGAAAATACAGAAAAACAAAGATAAAATTGCAACTTTTTTAAATGAGTAAAAGTTTAAAGAAAATGAGAATGGATGAACAAGAGCTGGTGCGCCAAATCCAGGATGGCGATGAAATGGCGTTTGCAGAGATAGTCAAGATATACAAGAACAAGATAGTCAATTTCCTGTGGAAGATCACCGGTGATTACCAGAAAGCAGTGGAATTATCTCAGGAGACATTCATGAGAGTATATTTTAAAGCGAATAAGTACAAACCTGTGGCTCCTTTTTCTTCTTGGGTTTACACCATTGCTTCGAACCTGGCTAAAACAGAGATGAAAAGGTCGAGGAAGTTTGCGGCTGTTCCTCTCGATGATGTCCAGAACCACCTTCCGATGGAAGCCTATGCCAGCAACCCGACAGATTCGGGCTTGCTCACGAATTTGAGAGAGGCATTGAATTCCCTCCATCCCCGGTACAGAATTCCTGTGATCCTCAAAGATGTCGAGGGCTTCTCCCAGGAGGAGATTGCCCAAATCCTGAAAAGTCCTCTCGGGACCATAAAAGCAAGGATCAGCCGGGGAAGGGATTATTTAAAAAAAGAATTGGAAAAAGCCTCGAGCAAAGAAAATTCTTTTGCTATAAATGAGGAGTATCAAGATGGATGAGCTCAATCTTTTACAAAAACTGGGGAGCGTTAAAGCTCCGCCTGGTTTCGAGAAAAGAGTCCTGTCACATCTCTCTTTGCGAAAAAAGAAAAGGGCAAGAGTGCGGAACCTCAGCCTTTCACTGGCCGGAGCGTTCAGTGCCGCTCTTGTGTTTTTCATTGTCTTGAATATCTTTATTCTTCCTGAGAGAAGCCCTGTGGGGATCGCTGATTTCGAGAAGAAAAGCCTTTCCCCGGGTTACAGAGCAGAGGAAGCGCCCCAGCCAAGGCCGACCATTCCCATCACCGAGGCCGTGGATTACGGAGAGGAAGTCCGGAGTCTTTCTCAGGAGCCGAGGACAATATACTTGTTGGAGCAGGTTTCCGATGAGGTGAGTTCAACAATCAAATATTAAGGAGTACAGTCAAAATGATGAAAAAAATCAAACTCATGAGCATCCTGACAGTATTTTTATTCATGTCTTGCCTAAACTTGATGGCGGGACCGAAGTCAGGTGCGATTGATGAAGTCAAGATCGATGAAATCACAAAGAAAGTCTTTCCATCCGTCGTTAAAGTCGTCGCCAGGAACGGATACACAAAGGTGGCCATGGGTGTCGTCATCGATAGGGAAGGACACATTGTCACGACCGCTCTGATCTCTCCACGCGATGAAAAAATCACGATCATCACGACCAAAGGGAAGAAAATCGAAGCTGAATTCCTGGGTATGGATTCAGAGACTCACCTGGCGGTTGTCCGGGCAAAGGATAAAGACCTGACTCCGGTTGTCATGGGGGACATAAAGAGTATTTCCCCGGGAACATGGGTCTGCCTGGTCAGCATTTCCCCTGAGGACACGCCTCAGGTCACTCAAGGAATCGTGAGCTCCGTTTCTCCTGAAAAGTTAAGACTGAATGTTTGGGTGGTGAGAGGTGCGAGCGGGAGTCCTGTTCTGGATAAAGAAGGTCGGATGATTGGCCTTCTCAGAGGAGTTTACACAGAGGAAAGCCCCGTTATTCTTGAATTCAGAGAGAAAGAGGTGGAAGTCTCAGGCTTTGTCTTCAGCAGAGCCGAAGCTCCTTCCTCCGGCATGGCTCTGGCGATTCCGATCGATATCGTGA
>SOIA01000129.1 GCA_004378665.1 Candidatus Aminicenantota bacterium | reverse complement strand
AATGTTTTAACATACATTCCCTGTTTTAAATAGCAATAAACATGCCACTCCACTTTCGCCACAACACGCCGTTTCTTTTTCCAGCTTGCTGCCTGGTACCCGAAATCATGAAATTATACAACCGGTTTTCTCGAAGGGCGACCAACAGGACGAGTCAGCAGATGTTTAATCTTTCACCCTTTGCGCGCTTCATTTTTGATGACATTATCATCCTCTATCTTGTTATATAATAACAACTTAGGGTGAGCTTGTTAAGTGATTTTTGCGTTTAATATGGGGAATATGGGTTGAATTAAGTATGATGTTCCCATTCAGTCAATAAAGAAAAATCAAACTCTCCGGATACATCTGTTTCTGTCTCTCAGCCCTCAGCTTGACAAAAATTCAGGCAACTCTATAGAATAGACGGGTGCATTAAACCTGATATTATCCAAACCGATGAATGAAGAAAAAGATTTTTACAAGCTGGAAAAAGGGATCGTCCTTCTCAAGGAAAAGATTGATGGACTTTTATTGAGTGAAGACCCCCGGGAAAGAGAAAAGATCCCTCCGATCAAACAGAAGATCGAGAAGAAATGGGAAAAGATCCGCCCGAATCTCACCCCACTCCACATCGTCCAGATAGCCCGTCATCCCAAGCGCCCGTATACAATGGATTACCTGGACTATTTGACTGATGATTTCATGGAAATGCACGGCGACCGCCACGCGGGAGATGATCCTGCTTTAGTGACAGGCTTTGGCTTCTATAGGGGACGCACGGTGGCGTTTATCGGGCATCAAAAAGGACGGACAACACGGCAGAGGATTGAACGCAACTTTGGCCAGCCCAACCCGGAGGGCTACCGGAAAGCACTCAGAGTCATGAAGCTGGCTGAGAAATTCGGGCATCCAGTCGTCACGTTGATCGATACTCCCGGAGCCTATCCCGGGATCAAAGCCGAAGAGCAGGGCCAGGCCGGAGCCATCGCCTATAACCTGAAAGAGATTTCAAGGCTGAAAATTCCGATGGTCAACGTGGTTATCGGAGAAGGCGGGAGTGGAGGAGCACTGGCCGTGGGCGTGGGAGATGCCATCCTGATGCTTGAGTATTCATTCTACTCCGTAATTTCTCCCGAAGGGTGTGCGGCCATTCTCTGGAAAGACCAGAAGGCAACTTCCCAGGCTGCCCTGAGTTTAAAGATGGAAGCCAAAGACCTGATGGAAATGGGAATAATCGAGAAGATCATTCCCGAACCTCCGGGAGGGGCACACATAGATTTTGAACAGACTTTCAAGAATGTGGACAAGACCCTGAATCAGGTCTTAAAGAAGTTGGAGTCGAAATCTCCTGAGAAGAGGCTGGAAGAAAGATACAAGAAATTCCGGAAGATCGGAGTATTTTCGGAGAAATGAAGAAGCAGATTCCTGCCATCAAAGGAACCAAAGATATACTGCCTCGAGAGGCAAGGATATGGCAGGGTGTCGAGGCAGTGGTCAAGAGAGCGTGTGAACTTTATGGCTACAGAGAGATCAGGACTCCGGTCTTTGAGGCCACAGAACTCTTCGAGAAAGGGACCGGAGAGACATCGGACATCGTCATCAAGGAGATGTACACCTTCAAGGATAAAGGAGGACGTTCCTTAACCCTGCGGCCGGAATACACTCCTTCTGTGGTGCGGGCCATCATCGATCACCGGCTTAACCTGAAACCCGATCCCTTGAGGTTTTACTTCATGGGCCCGATGTTCCGCTACGACAAGCCTCAAAAAGGACGGTACCGCCAGTTTCATCAGTTGGACGTTGAAGTATTCGCCGAGCAGGATCCGGCTGTGGATGCGGAGCTCGTGGAGATGGCAGACTATCTTCTTCAAGAGCTGAAGGTTGCTGACACGGAAACCCTGGTGAATTCTGTCGGGTGCAAGAAATGCCGGCCGTCTTACATCAAGGAGTTGAGGAGCAAAGCAAAGCAAGAGAAAGACACGCTGTGCGAGGACTGCAAGAGGAAAGTGCTCACCAATCCTTTGAGAATTTTTGACTGCAAAGTGGAGACATGTCAGGCAATCGCAAAAAGCTTTCCCAAGATCACGGATTATCTCTGTCCGGAATGCGAGGAGCATTTCGGGCAGTTCTGCGGCTATCTTGAGTTTTTCGGATTAGAGTACAGGATTGAACCTCGGCTGGTACGAGGGATTGATTATTATACCAAGACGACTTTTGAGATTGTCTCCTCCAGGCTCGGAGCTCAAGACACGATTCTGGGCGGAGGGAGATATGATGATATGATGAAAGAGTTTGGGGGGCCGGATATCTGCGGGATCGGGTTTGCCATGGGTTTAGAGAGGCTGCTGTCGGTTGTTCCCAGAGCTGAGCAGAAGGAACAATTCCTTTATTTGGCGTATTTGGGGGATGAGGCAAAAAAAGCGGGCATGGCCCTGACCCAGTTCTTGCGGAGAGAGGGAGTGGAGTGCCTGATGGAGTACAGAGAGAAAAGCTTGAAAAGCCAGATGAGCCGGGCAAACAAGCTCGAAGCAAGCTGGGTTTTGATCGTCGGTGAAGACGAGGTGAAAAAGGGGAAATATCAACTCAAGAACATGGCCACGGGCCAGCAGGAAGAGAGAACTCAGGAGGAAATCCTGGCAGTCATCCGGAAAGCCTCCTGAATAATTTTATGTTTCTAACACGAGGTTGATTCCATGAATGCAGGCAAACCTTCAGCATGGAAGCGAACGGTCTACTGCGGAGAAGTCCGGCCTGAACACACAGGGCAGGAAGTCACCCTTTTTGGCTGGGTCAACAGACAGCGAGACATGGGGAATCTTGTTTTTATCGACCTCAGAGACAGAGAAGGTGTGGTTCAGGTGGTTGTGACCTCTGACAATCAGTCCCTCCTGGAAGAAGCGAAAAAGATCAGGATGGAAAACGTAGTGGCCGTGAAGGGTACGGTGAAAGAGCGAGATGAAAAATCCCGGAACCCGCAGCTCCCGACCGGAGAGGTCGAAGTGGTGGCGAAGGAACTGAAGGTCTTGAGCGTATCCAAAGTCCCTCCTTTTGTCATCGCCGACCCTCCTCAAGCTTCGGAGGAACTGCGCTTTAAATACAGGTACATGGATATGAGACGTCCTGCCATGCAGCGCAGCATCAAACTCCGGCACCAGGCCGCGCTCACCGTCCGTAATTTTCTGAGTCACAAAGGTTTTTTGGAGATAGAAACTCCGTTCCTGACGAAATCCACGCCAGAAGGGGCCAGGGATTATCTCGTTCCAAGCCGGGAGTATAAAGGGAGGTTTTATGCTCTTCCTCAATCTCCTCAAATTTTCAAGCAAATGTTGATGATATCTGGGTTTGACCGGTATTTTCAGATCGTGCGATGTTTTCGTGACGAAGATTTCAGGGCAGACCGACAGGCTGAATTCACTCAGATCGATATCGAGATGAGCTTCATCGAGCGCGAAGACCTTTTTGACCTGGTAGAGGACATGATGGTTTCCGTGTTCGAGCTTGTGGGGGTCAAGGCAGAACGCCCGTTTCCGCGTTTCGTGTATGAAGACAGCATGGAGAGATTCGGGACGGATAAGCCTGACCTGCGCTCGGAGACAGAAATCATCGACTTGACCGAAGTCGGCTCGAAGCTTGGGTCGAATCTTATCGGGGATGCGATATCCAAGGGTGGGGTGTTGAAAGGATTGCTGGTGGAGAAGGGAGGCGTTCTCTCCCGCGGACAGCTCGATAAGATCGATCAAACAGCCAAGAAGCTGGGAGGAAAGGGAATCATCTGGATCAAGATGCAGGACGGCTTCAAATCGTCTCTGAAGCTGGACGAGAAGGATTTCAGCATCATCTGGGACAAATTAAGAGGACAAGCAGAAGATTTAGTGTTACTGGTTGCGGATGAAAAAGCTACAGCCTTAAAAGTGCTGGGTGAGGTCAGAGGAGATTTCGTAGCCAAACAGGAGGGGGATCAGAAGCTTTTCAAATTCGCCTGGATTACGGATTTTCCCCTCTTCGAGTGGAGCGAGGAAGAAGGACGTCTTGTTTCCATGCATCATCCCTTCACCTCGCCGCATGAGTCCGACCTGGATTTTCTGAAAAAGGAACCACTCAAGGTCCGGTCCAAGGCGTACGACCTGGTTCTGAACGGGTTTGAGATCGGAGGAGGCTCCGTCCGAATCCATGACATTGACCTTCAAGGAAGGATCTTTGAGCTCCTCGGTCTGAGTGAGAAAGAGACCACAGAGAAGTTTGGGTTTTTCCTGGAGGCCCTCGCTTACGGAACACCTCCTCACGGCGGCATTGCTCTGGGGTTTGACCGGATCGTGATGCTCCTCGCCGGAGAAGAGTCTATTCGGGACGTCATCCCCTTCCCCAAGACCACGAGTGCCTTGTGTTTGCTGACAGGTTCCCCTTCAGAAGTGGGCTCGAGGCAGCTCAAGGACCTGGGACTGAAGAAAATAAAGAAATAGGTTTTTCAAAATAGATTTAAAAATTAAAAGGAGGTAAACAGCATGCGTTTGAAAAAAAGAATGTTGTTCAGGCTGGTGTTCTTCCTCGCAGTCGTCTCGGTATTCAGCCTGTCGCTTCTTGCCCAGACGTTCGATGAGATCAAGAACCGGGTGAAAATTCATGTCCTGGAGAACGGAATGAGGCTCATCGTCCTCTCGCGTCATGAAGCTCCTGTTGTGTCCTTTCACGTGTACGCGGATGTGGGAAGCGCCAATGAGTCGTACGGGATCACGGGCATCTCTCATCTACTGGAACACATGGCCTTCAAGGGCACAACGACTGTCGGCACCAATGACTATGAGTCCGAGAAGAAAATACTGAAGGAGATGGATGCTTTGTATAATGAGATCAAGCGGGAGAAGGTAAAAGCTGCGCCGGATGACGAAAAACTCAAGGAAATGAAGAAGAAGTTCGAGGCCCTGCGTGTTCAGGCAAAGGGATACGTCGTGAACAATGATCTGATCGACATGATGCGGAGAGAAGGCGACAGGGGGATTAACGCTTATACCAGCAGTGACGCCACCCAGTACATCGACAGTCTTCCCTCGAACAAGCTGGAGTACTGGATGGCTGTGACTTCTGACAGGTTCCTCAATCCTGTTTTTCGTGAATTCTATAAAGAGAGAGATGTGGTCATGGAAGAGAGACGGTTGGGCGTGGAAACCCGGCCGGTCGGCAGACTGGTTGAGGATTTTCTGGCCACAGCCTTTAAGGCGCATCCCTATCACCATTCAGTGGTCGGCCATATGTCTGACTTGAGAAATATCACGCGTAAGGATGTTGAAAATTACTTCAATAGATTCTACAGCCCGAGTAACCTGACTGTCGGGATCGTGGGAGATGTCCAAGCGGAAGATGTGTTCAAGATGGCGGAAATCTACTTTGGACGGATTCCCAGCGGCCCCAAGCCAGAAACAGTCCGGACAGAAGAGCCTGAGCAATGGGGAGAGCGGCGAGTCATCGTCGAGGCCAAGTCCCAGCCCATGCTCCTCTTCGGTTATCACCGCCCGAACTTCCGCCACAAAGACAGTGCTGCCCTGGAAGCGCTGGCCAACATCATGGGACAGGGACGTTCTTCGAGATTATACCAGGTGTTGGTCAAGGAGAAGAAAGTGGCGGTAGCCACGCAGAGCTTCAACGGCTTTCCCGGTGAAAAATTCTCAAACCTGATCGCTTTCTTTGCTGTCCCAGCCCAGGGAAAAACTTCAGCAGAATGCCTGGCGCTCATAGAGGAGGAGATCGAGAAGGTGAAGACGGAGTCGGTCACTCCTGAAGAGTTGACGAAATTCAAGAGAAGCGCGATTAAGGGCTTTTTGTCTCAGATGAAATCCAACTCCAGCATGGCGGCCCTGCTGACCTATGCGGATGTCGTTCTCGGAGATTGGCAGCTTCTGTTTGACCAGGTCCAAGAAGTCAGAGCTGTTACAGCAGAGGACATCAAGCGTGCGGCCAGCACTTACCTGATCAAGAAGCAGAGGACGATCGGCGAGATTGTCTATGCCAAATAAGGAGAGGGGAAAATGACGATGAAACATAAAAGACTGTTCAAAGCGTTTTCTGTGGTCTTTCTTTTGATTTTTCTTTCTGGGGTTTTTATCTTTGCGCAGAAAAATCCCAAGGATAAGTTTATCTTTCCCACGCTGAATCCCATCAAGATGCCCAAGGTAGAGACCGTAATGCTGAAGAACGGACTCAAGCTCTTTTTGGTGGAAGACCATGAATATCCGACAATCGATATGAGAGCCATGGTTCATGTCGGTTCCGTTTTTGAACCGGCCACAAAGATCGGCCTGGCATCCATAACCGGACAGGTCCTTCGGACGGGTGGCACCTCATCGATGACAGGTGATGAGATCGATAAGGAGTTGGAGACTCTAGCCGCCTCGGTATCGACGAGTATCGGTGAGGCGTCAGGATACATCGGAGTTTCCGTCCTCAAAGAAGACATCGACAGGGCGCTCGAAATTCTGGCTGATATCCTGATGAACCCGGTTTTTGCAGAGGATAAGATCCGGCTGGCCCAGATTCAGGAACGAACAGCTATCGCACGGAGGAATGATGACATCGGGCAGATCTCAAACCGTGAGTTCTATAAGATCATCTTCGGAAAAGACAGCCCCTATGCCCGTCAGTCCGAATATGCCACTATTGCGGGGATAACGAGAGATGATATCGTGGGTTTTTACGAGAAATACTTCCATCCGAACAACATCCTGATGGCCGCATGGGGAGATTTCGACAGCAAAGACATGGCAGCAAAGATCGAAAAAGCCCTCGGAAAATGGAAAGCTGCCAAGATCGATGTCCCTCCCATGCCCAAAGTCGATTATGAGTTTAAACCTACGGTCAACCTGGTCCACAAGAAGGATGTGAATCAGTCTAATATCATGCTCGGCCATATCGGTGGGTTGATGAGCAATCCTGATTACCCAGCCTTGAGCGTCATGAACTCCATCCTTTCTTTTGATCGGATGTTCAAGAAGATCAGGACGGACGAGGGCCTGGCTTACAGCGTCTGGGGAAGATACGGTGCCTATTATCTTGCTCCCGGAGTATTCAGCTGTGGGGCTCAGACCAAGTCGGAGTCCACGATTTATGCGATCAGTCTTATGATCAAAGAGTTAGAGCGGATGACAGAAGAGGAAGTGACTGACGAGGAGCTGGCTAAGGCCAAGGACCAGTACTTGAATTCCTTTGTCTTCAATTTTTCAAGCCGTGCCCAGATCGTCAACAGGATGATGACCTACGAATTCTTCGGCTATCCGCTTGATTTCATGGATAGAGTCAAAAAGGGAGTGGAGAAAGTCTCGAAGGAAGACGTGCTGCGGGTGGCCCGTAAATACTTGCATCCGGATA
The DNA here is from genome assembly GCA_004378665.1 of Candidatus Aminicenantota bacterium. Lineage (GTDB taxonomy): Bacteria > Acidobacteriota > Aminicenantia > Aminicenantales > Aminicenantaceae > SOIA01. Next base: position 4,456 of record SOIA01000129.1, on the reverse strand, counting down.
AAGTCCAGATCCTCGTGGTCGGGAAGGAGGAAGATTTTGACAAGCCTCTCTCAACACTTGGGGAGGTCAACGTCATCGATATCCAGATTCCCCCTCTGAAGCCGAAGAAGAAGACCCCAGACAAAAAGTAGGAGCTCGCGGGAATTTAGAAGAAACCGAAAAGCATTTAACCAGGAATTCAAGAAGCCTTCCTGCGCTGTTGATGTGGGCCTTCCGAGACATTCCTTTCTTCTTTACTCGGACAACAAACCTGTTCAGATAGTCTAGGACCGTGTGGTCAAAGGCATTGTCGACTCTGAGTATATTGGATACAGGTTTTCTGTTTGTTCCGGCTGGGATTATCGGGCTTTGATCGGCCTTGTCTCGGTTAGGAATGTTCCTATCAGGGCGAGAATCATGAAAACAAAGATTCTCCATAAAGCCACGGGGGCTATCCGGTCCAGGAGTTGAAGAGCTGTGAGGATCTCCCCTCCCTCAGGCATGAGGAAATATCTCAGAAGAACATTGGATGCGGCATAGAGAAGCCCGATCAAGGCTCCGCAGAGAACGCCCATACCTATTCTTCTGGAAAGAGCGGCTCCTCCGGCCCAAGCTGTTGTGGCGGCCGCCGCAAAAACAGGGATCCAGAGAGCCAGCCACCAGATGTCTCCGAAACGGGGGATGTGACCGATCAGGTTGTAATAAATCATATCCTCAGAAGCCAGTAGGAGAGCTCCCCCCAGTGCACACAGAGGAACGTGCCAGCGTCTTGGTTTTAGGGCTGAGCGGAGTTCCCGCCGCTTTCGGATACGGCGTCGGATATTCAGTGGGAAGTTGTAGAAAAGGTCAAAGACAGCATGTTCGAGCAAGGCGCCTCTCTCTCCGAAGACAGGCACGACGTGCACCGCTCCTGTGGCCCAGTGGCCGGCCATGAAGCGGGCCAGGTCGGGGTAGCGGTAAGCCATCTGGATCGGGAATGACAGATAGCCTATGTACTTGAAGAAACTGAGAAAGAACGCGATGTTGTAGTCTTTAAAATTCCTTTCCCTCAAAACGAGCGCGGTCACATAGAGCCCTCGGACGAGTGAGCCTGGAGAGACGGGAGTGACCTGGAAGAGTCCGAGAATAATACCCGCGTGCAGGGATGCTTGCTGCCAGGAGAGTTCAGGATGCAGTCGAACATAGATCAGAGCGACGGCCACAGAGACGATCTGGGTCACCGGGACCGTACACACATGGACAGCAAGACTTTTCAGGTATTTCTGGATGAAAGGCTCTTTTATCTGGGAGTTGATGTGGGTGGCTTCTTTGCGGGTCAGCATGCCGTTCTTCTCTCCCTGGGATACAGTCTCTTGCAGCCACTTCTCTCTGGCTTCAGCCTTGAAGTAGAGGCGCAGGGGCCTGATAAAAATGTTGTCCAGGGATCGCAGGAAGAATCGTCTGTCTGAAAAGAAACGATGCATTTTTGCCGGGAGGATTGAGAGAGGCAAGTGAGAAAAAAATCTCGAAGGGTGCTCGGACAGCCTCTGTGTTCGTTTCTCATCCACACGCCCTGCACGGTGCCAGCGGATGAGAGATTCAGAGATCCTGGCTTTCACCGCGCGGCGGAAATAAGGAAAACTGGTCAGCATCCGGCCGTAATGCCGTCTGTAATCCTTTTGTCCCCGCAGCTTCCTGAAGAAATTTCCTAGGAAGGGAAGGAGTCCCAGGATGTATAACCTGACAGTCAGGAATTTCCTCTCTGGCAGTCTAATCGCTGTGTCCTCGTCGACGATGTTGCGGACTTCCCAGCTTTTGATGCTGCTCTTCAGGATGGATGACCACAGCCTGGGACGGAAGATCAGTTTAAAATGATGATGCGGGATGTCAGGCAGTGACTCCCGGTAATACTTTTCAGCTTTTGTGAGTTCTTCGAATCCCTCGTGCATGCCGGCAAAGGCCTCGGGATGGGCTTCCATAAAGCTCTGGAGCCGGCCTCTATTGCCCCGGTCAAACTGGACAAGGCTTCCTCGAGATATGCCTTTGAGGATAAGCTTGAAATCTGCCGGACTCATCGGAAGGAAAAGATGAAGAGCCAGACCCGCTCGAAAATCCACAGCCACATGTCCTCCGGCAGGATCGGGATCGGATGCGGTCCTCTTGAGGACATTGGGCTGGCTTTTGCATGTCCACCATTCATACTGTCGGGCGAGTTCTACAGCTCCCATCTCGTGCAGCAGCCGTACCAAACGTCTCATGAAGGTTCGTTTCGCACGGTACTCTGGAGACTCCAACTCATCATCCGGGTCTCCCGGTTTCCATTTTTTACGAGCATCCAGGTTGTCATCCGCTTCGAGGCGCCACAGGCGGCCGTCGATCCACTCGCTGAGTTCTCCACAGCTTCCGAGTGAGGGGTCGATGAAAGTGGCCAGGATGTCCACCACAGCATTTTCAGAGCCCAATCGCACGCCTGCACCCCGCCGGATGAGTTTCTGCCACAGCGCTCCTGCTCTGACCGCATCTGGATTGACTTGGAGTGAGAAGGGCCCCTGAAAGCCAGCCGCGTAGATTATGTTCCGGAAGAACTTGGCAAATCCGGAGGGAGGGATAAAGATCTTCATCGCGTAGGAATGACCTTGATGGAGACCTTCAACCCGTCCCTCGAGGGATTTCACATCTTTCAGTCGGACCTTGTATACCTGGCCGGCAAAACCCCCGCCCACAAACTCTTCGACCTCTAACTTCAGCCGGGCGGTACCAGCCGGCACCACGCCCTGGATCTCATAGGTGAGTTCAGTGCCGGGGTCATACCGCTGAACACGAAAAGGACGGAGGATCTTCTGGTCTTTAAAGACTTTTTCGAGTTCCTGGCAGGTTTTTATCGAGTATTCAGCTTTCATTCATGATGCCTTTGTGAGGGCTGGAGTCGCGTTATGGCTATTGTCCCAACCGGTTCTTTTCCGTTTTCTAAAAAGAAGCTTATAACAGAGCCAAGATTCGTTGTCAATCCGGGATGATGATGTCGCGTTCCCTGGCCCGCTGGATCGCTTTTTTGAGGTTTCTTTCGTTCTTTGTCAGGTCTATCATGATGGGGGGATGTTTCTCGCTACAGGTATTCCGTTTTTTTCTTTTTTTCGAGCTCTCCTACAATATCCTTCACTTTCTGGTCCTGGTTTCTGTGGGCGATGAGCAGGGCATCCTCTGTGTTGACTACGATGATGTCCTTCACTCCGATCAAGGCCGTGAGCTTATCGGGATTGTAGACGAGGCAATCCTGGGAATCCAGGATGATATTATCTCCCCGCAAGGCATTTCCCGTTTCGTCCTGAGGCCATATGTCGGCGAGAGAGGACCAGGCGCCCACGTCGGACCAGCCAAAATCACCCCTTGCCATCAGAACGCCTTCGGCCTTTTCCATCAGGGCATAGTCGATGGAGATGGAAGGGATCTCTTCGAAGAGGGAGGCGATTCGCGCCTCATCATTGGCCTCGAGAGCATCCTGGATTTGTTTCCAATAGGAAAACATCTCTGGCGCAAAACGTTCCAGTTTCCTGGCGAAAACGTCTGCCTGCCAGAGGAACATCCCCGAATTCCAGAAGTAATTTCCTTTTTTGAGGAAGGCCTTGGCTTGTTCGAGATCCGGTTTCTCCTTGAATTCCTGGACAGCATGAAAAGGTTCGTCCAGAGAGTGGACGGAATGGTCTGCGGAGAACCGGATGTATCCGTATCCAGTGGCCGGATAGGTCGGAGGAACTCCGAATGTGATCAGGTGGTCTCCGCTTGATGCTGCGGCGGCTGCGGCCTCAAGTTTCCGGAGAAAAAGAGCGGAATCCTTTATAAGATGGTCAGCGGGTAAGGCCGCCAGGACCGCTTTTGGATTCTGAAGATGGATCCGGGCTGTCGCCAGTATCAAGGATGGGGCAGTGTTCCTTCCGATCGGCTCTACCAGGAGGTTCTTGTCCGGGAGATCCGGGAGGAGGTTTTTAATCATCTCAGTCTTTTCGGGATTGGCGATGGTGTAGATATTTTTTAGAGGAACTTGAGAGGAAAGGCGGTCGATCGTCTCCTCGATCATCGTTTTTTCGCTCACTATCGGGAGAAACTGCTTCGGTCGGATCTTCCGGCTCACTGGCCAGAATCGTGTGCCCGCTCCTCCTGCCAAGATGATCACTCGAAGATCCATTTTAAACTCCTTCACAATCAAGATAAGACGTTGAGCATAAACAAGAAAGACCAAATAGAAGAGTCAGGTCTCGACTTCCCATTTATGCCGCACAAACAGAGAATTATACATCCCAGTGCCAAAAATGGGAAATGAAGACCTGATCCCGTGCATTTGGATTTATCCCCGGATGTTCTTGAGAAGGAAACTCTGAGTCAAGGGTAGACACAGGGTCAAGACTATCCCAACCTTTGAATGACATCCTCGATGACCTGTTTGATTTCGCTCTCTATGTTTTCGAGGTCTTTTTCTGTGTCTGCTTCAAAACGAAGGACC
>SOIA01000175.1 GCA_004378665.1 Candidatus Aminicenantota bacterium | reverse complement strand
GGCCGACTTTGAGTTTGAGTTCCACATCAATGACAAAACAGGTACCTGGAAGGATAGATTCAAGGAATCCAGGTCCTTTGCCGAGACCGAGGACAAGCTTCTTGAGACGAAGGAAATCGTCTTCGTTTTTTCTTACGATTTGAAACCGGGGAAATATTATTTCGATGTGATCATACGCGGAGATGAGAGCATCGGCAAGACGAGAAAGATATTCGAAATAAAGATTTAGTTATGTTGAGAGGACTGGTACATAATCGAGGTGAAACTGAAAGTGAAACGATATTGAGGAATCGGAGTTTTATTTATTGGAGAGGGTAAGAAACAATGAAATCTAAGGTGTCCATCATCATCATTTTTGTGCTACTTTTCACCTCATTTCTTTTTTCTCAGAAGAAAATGAGGGTCAAAGACCTTCACGAAAAATACCAGGAATTCCTGAACATGACCCTTTATATCATGCATGGAAAGGAGAAAGATGCCTTCCTGCAACTGAACAACAATCGAGAGCGGGATGCGTTCATCGAGATGTTCTGGAGGTTGAGGGACCCCACAAAGGGGACACCAGAAAATGAATACAAAGACGGGCATATCGAGCGTTTTCTTTATGCCAACAAATATTTCAGAAGGGGCTCTCCCCGTGAAGGGTGGATGACGGATATGGGGAGATTCTACATCATCCTTGGTGAACCGATCAGCAAAGACCGGTATCCTGCTCAGAAGGAGGTGTATCCGGTCGAGATCTGGTCTTATTACGGGGATGTAGAGAAGGGGCTTCCTTCTCATTTTAACCTTGTTTTCTTTCAGAGAGGCGGTGCCGGAGAATACAAGTTGTACGATCCAGTTTCCGACGGACCTGCCGCTTTGATGATTTACGGGAAGGGCTTTGCCATCGAGAATTATGAAGGCATGTATGATAGGCTTATGGAGATTGCTCCCACATTGGCTATGGTATCCTTATCCTTGATTCCTGGGGAAATTCCGTATGGTTTTAGACCATCTCCGATGAATACGATACTCATCGCGAACATAATCGAATCGCCGAAAAAAGACATCAATCCGAGTTATGCGACGCATTTTTTGAGCTTGAGAGGGGTGGTCAGCACAGAGCACATGACGAATATTGTTGACAGCGAAACCAGTACAGCCTTGATCCCGGACCCTATCATCGGGATGAACTTCTTGCATTTTTCCATTGTGCCCAAAACCATTTCTATCGACTATTTTGAGCAGAATGACCAGTATTTCTGTAATTTCACCCTTAACGTCAGTCTCAGGATAGGAGACGATGTCATATTCCAGTACACGAAAGAATTCCCGCTGTATTTTTCTCCTGATGACCTGGAGAGGATTAGAGCGAACGGGATTTCCATCGAAGATTCCTTCCCAGTCGTGGCAGGCAACTACAGATTGACGATACTCCTTCAGAATTCGATCGGAAAAGAATTTTCCATTTTCGAGCAGAACATTTCCATCCCCGAAGAGACAGAAGATTTTCAGATCGCTGGACCTTTTTTGGGATACAGGTTCCAGGATTACCAGAGCAGCGTGCATATTCCTTATAAAATAATAAATAAGAAATTGATAATCGACCCTAAGAACACGTATGCCACGGGAGATGATATTGCTTTCATTGTGGGGCTCGTAAACCTCCCTCAGGACCTGTGGAGCGAAGGAGAGTTAAGAATTTTGATTCAGGGACTGAGAAAGGAGAATTCCACGCAGAAATCGTTGACTTTGAGATTAAAAGATTATCCCCGCAGCAAAATCATGTATATTCCTCAATCCATTCCTGCCAGAGAATTGACTCCGGATTATTATGAGATGAGAGTGCAGATCTTAGGAGGGAATGGAGAGATGGTCGAAGATAGGAAAACAGAATTCATCATTTCTCCTGAGACGGCGATCTCCCATCCGATTGCCAGGGCGAAGATTTTCCCTCATTCCAATAACTTTTTGTTCTATTATATGCATGCCCATCAGTATGCGAAGCTCGGAGATTTCGGGAAAGCGGAAGCGGCTTATGAGAAAGCGTATGACCTCAGGCCGGATTATAAAAAAGGCGTGGTCGAGTATGCCAATTTTCTGTATAGAGCGAGGAAATACGAGAAAAGTCTGGATTTGATCGAAGATATCAGAGATGATGAACAACTGCGGTTTGATTATTTCTTGATCAAAGGACGAGCGTTGATGGGAATGGAATGGTACGCAGAGGCGATAGACAATCTGATCGAGGGAAACAAGATCTACAACAGTGATACCGGTCTTTTGAACTCTCTCGGTTTCTGTTATTACAAGACAGGAGAGAAAGAAAGAGCGTTGGAGATCCTCAGGACGTCACTGAACCTGAATCCAAACCAGGAAAACGCGAAGGCGTTGATCGAGGAGATTGAGAGGAGCAAAGATCAGGAAGTCCTAATCCTCAGATAAATTCCCTACCTGGAATCGGTCCCACTTCAGTCAAAATCAGAGAAGGATAAGGCGTTTATCTCACATCAAAATCTATGCTCTTGATGATTGATTTTCCTGATATCTTATCTGTGATCGTCATTTTGAGAGTGTAGGTGCCGGCTTCGACCTCTCGCTTTTCTGTTTTATCGCCTTCTTCAGATTTGATCAACACTGTTCTGAGCAGAGGGAGTTCCTGGTTGATGAGGGGAGCATCGTATTTCTGGGGAGCAAAAAGGATCGCTTTTTCTTCGCCTTTCATAATATCAAAAGCCACTTCAATGCTGAATTTTCCGGCCTCGTCCTGTTGAGCACCAAAAATATAGAAGAAAAGTCCGAGGTTATCTCCGGAAGAGAAAACTTTCTCGACATTGGGCTCGATGTTGACGATTGAATAGACGAATGAGCCTTTGTGAGCTGTGGGCCGTCTTTCAGGAGATTCCAGATACTTTTGGGCCTTGACGAAAAAGATCGGTGTGGTGATCAGTGTATCGGTGAGAGCGGCTATCTCGGGGAGGGAGAATTCGTAATACTGAGCACCTATTTTTTCCAATTTTTGTGAGCAGACAGCCATGGAAAGGAGATAATTGCCTGGGGTCAGGAGATATCCAGCCGAGTAGAACTCCTCTTTTTCGGGTTCATACGTGCTGCTGTCCTCCTGCAGGTTGAGAGGGATATAGACTTCCTGGAGAATTTCTCCAGGGACGTTATTTTCCAACTTGTTGAACTGGAGAAAAAGATGGGATCTGGCCTGCAGTTTGCTCGCTTCGGTTTCGAAGGCCGTCAAGGCTTCTTCTTTCTTTTTCTCGGGGCCGGCAGCAACGAAACCGAGATCAGCGTTCTTCACTTTGAACAGGATGATCGTATACAGATTCTGTCCTGCGGGGAAATAAAGATGCTCTGTGACTGAGAAAGGAATGTCCGGACGAACCTGCCGGGTGGGCATTCCCTCGTCAAAAACTTTCTTGACTTGATCGGGGATGATGACAATCTTAGACGTTTGGGCTTTTGTCGTTTGTTCCTGCTCTTGTGCAATAAGGCTTGGTGACAGAAGCAAGCTCAGGATGAGTCCTGATACGAGCACAAGACTTGCATGACTTTTCATTTTCATGTTTCCTCCTAAGTTACAACTCTCAGCTCTGAGTGAGTTGGACTATAAATTTGGTACCTCTTGGCTTTTTCGGAGGAGATTATACCTCCATTCTACAACTACTAATATAGCAGATTCAGTCCTTTTTTTCAATATTTGG
>SOIA01000248.1 GCA_004378665.1 Candidatus Aminicenantota bacterium | reverse complement strand
TAAATAATTTTAAATTTGCAAACATTTTGAAAAAATATTTTATTTAGGGGATCAGGCTTCGACTTGAGATGTTCAAATCATAAAACTTTCTCCTGACATAGCCAGATAATCCCGATCTATGAGATGTCTGTTGTTGAAACTTGAATTCCTAAACATTCAGCATATGAATGGCCTCATTCTTGACTTTCAAGGCGGCTTCCATCACTGCTTCGGATAAAGTCGGGTGAATGTGAATCGAAGACGAGATGTCTTGGATCTTCAGACCTTTGCTCATAGCGAGGGTGATCTCAGGGATGAACTCGCTCGCATTCGGAGCCAGAATATGGGCCCCAATAATCTTATCCTTCTCATTCGCGATGATCTTGACCATTCCCTCCTGTCTTCCCAACGTGAGAGCGCGGCCGCTAGCCTGAAGTGAGAATGAACCTGTCTGGATTTTTATTCCCTTCTTTAGAGCTTCGTCCTCGGTCAAACCGACGGATGAAAATTCCGGATCCGTGTAAACGGCCATCGGTAATGCCTCGTAGCTCATCTCCTTTTTTGCTCCAGAGGCATTCTCCGCAACAAGTATGCCTTCATGTGACGCTTTATGCGCGAGAAGATTCCCACCGATCAAATCTCCGATGGCATACACTCCAGTAAGAGTCGTCTCGAGTCGGGAGTTCACACGGACAAAATCCTTTTCATCCAGGGTGATCCCTCCCTTTTTTTCTGTCAAACCCTCGGAATTGGGATTCCGGCCGACAGCCAAAAGCACCTTTTCCGCCTCGATTTCAAAAGGAGACTGAGTTTCCAGGCCTATCCCTTTAAGGACGACCTTTCCCTCCTTGATATGACTGGACTCTATCTTGATCTGTGTATGGATATCGAGTCCCTGCGCTTTGAGTATTCGTTCAAGGCGCTTCACCGATTCTCCATCACTTCCAGGAAGTATGGTCGGCAGGATTTCCAGGATCGAGATTTCTGTGCCCAACCTCTGAAAAATCGTTCCCATCTCCAATCCGATCGCGCCCGCACCGATGACAACCATTTTTTTGGGCACGTCGTCGAGTTCGAGCGCCTCCCGGGATGTCAAGATTTCTTTTCCGTTAGGTCGGAGAAACGGAAGTTCTGCCGGCCCGCTCCCCGTGGCAAGAATGATCTTTTCGGCATCAATAACTTTTTCCTCTTCCCCATCAACTCTCACAGCCACCTGGCCGTCTCTTCTTATGAATCCCTGTCCCTTGATTATTTCCACCCCATTTTTTTCGATAAGGAATTTCAGCCCCTTCACCAGCCTCTCCACGACTCGGCCTCTCTCCTGCTGAACTTTTTTCCAGTCGAGCTTGATGCCTGAGAGAGGACCTTCAAGATTCTTGTTTTCTTTGAGTCCTTTATAGATTTTTGTCTGGTGCAGAAGATATTTGGCGGGAATGCATCCGTAATTCACGCATGTTCCCCCGATTTTATGCTTTTCGACAAGAAGGACTTTCTTCTTAAGCTGCGTCCCTCTTATAGCTGCCACGTAGCCACCCGGGCCTCCTCCGATTATCACTAAATCCCATTTTTTATCCATCTTCTCTCCTCGATAAACTCAGATTATGATATGGTTCAATTTTGATCGAAAAACCACTCTCGATGCTTTCACAGGATGAAGATTCATGATCTGCCGCACAACAAGAATAATAAAGGATGGGATAATTATACTCATCTCCTGCATCATTTTGAAATCAATTTAAAAAACTTTCTTTTTTTATGTGCGGATGGGATGGAATACAGTGACCTGACCCCTTACATTTCCCTTGTCAACCAAGAAACATTGTGTTAGCATGTGGCTTACTCCAAATTTGAACGCGGATGAATCCCAAATTTGGAATCACGAGTGCCGACCTTTGAATGCAAGCGTGACCGGAAACGGAAAACCTTGAACCAGGGTGACCTGAACAATAAACGGACAAAGCATTTGTTCGGCATGCGTTTGAAAAGACTCGCTACACTTCTCATAATCCCGTTATCCCTCTTTGTACAGGAGTCCTTTTCTCAATCGCATTATTATGCGGATAAAGAATGCCTCTCTTGCCACGGCAAACCTGAAATTTCCCAGATTATGAGTGATGGTAAGGTTCGCTCGCTCTTTGTCGACCAGGGAAAATGGAGCCAGGATATCCACCACAGAGGCAATGTACTCTGCGTGGACTGCCATACACAGGCCAATCCTTATCTCCATTTTAGAGAGGGACACGTCAATGTGGATTGTGCGCGCTGCCACCCGGAGGAAGCAGAAGAATTCCAGAGAAATGTCCATCTGACCTTTTCCGCTCCCTCTCCAGGAAAGGAATTGCCCCTTTGTTTTCACTGCCACACTAAACACCACGTCCTTCCTCATGATGATCCCGCATCCTCAGTGCACGAAAATAACATAGGCGAAACCTGCGGCAGTTGCCATGCCGAAGTCATGGTCCAGAGGATTTCCAAGGGCGGCTCCCTGGGAAAAATATCCGGCCACCGCAAAGGTGACATCTCTGAAAGATTCGATATGATGGTGTGCATCAATTGTCATTATCAGGATTCTGCCCACGGCACCAAACGCGTGCACAAGGATTTCTGTTCCCGCTGTCATGATGTGCGATCGATGGCCAATTTTGTGACGGGCCCAACACACCTGGATTCGCTCAGAGCGTCTCCTCTCAATTATTTGAGCAGCGCGCTGGTGCTTTCTCTTGTTGTGGGCGTTTTCGTGTATCTCGGTTACAGATCACGAGAAAGCATCGTTAACAGAGTTAAGTCCTGGTTTGAGGGCATGAGGATCGAAGAAGAAACACATGAAAAAGACGCAGAAGTGCAGAGAAAAGAAGGACAGGAGCCCGAACCTCAGCCTGAGCAGTTCCCAGAAGGAGTCGAGGAAGAAGAGATAAAACACGAACAGGAGATGCAGGAAGGTCAAGAACAAGAAGAAGAAGTGGAAAAAGAAGAGCCAGCCTCAAAAGAAGAAACTCCCAAAAAGGAAGAGACAAAAGATCCCGATGAAATTCAAGAGGAAGAACAGAGGAAAGAGCCAGTAGAAGAAAAAAATGACAGCCAGATTCCCGAATCCAAAGAAGAAGAAGAAGAAGACAACGGGAATGAAGGGGGGAGAGAAACAGAATGAAGGCCCAGAATAAAAGATTGGCTGTATTGTTCGATCTCAGGAAATGCATAGGATGCAACACCTGCGCCTTGGCCTGCAAGAGCGAAAATGATGTTCCGCTCGGAGTGTGGAGGAATTGGGTCAAAAGAGTGGAAAAAGGACGTTATCCTCATTCCAGGGAATTCTTCCTTCCCATCCTCTGCAATAACTGTGAAGATCCGATCTGTGTGACTGTCTGCCCGGTGAACGCCGGTATCAAGCGTCCGGATGGCATAGTCTATATTGACCCGCACAGGTGTATCGGCTGCCGGTACTGCATGGCCTCCTGTCCGTACGGGGTAAGGTACATTCATCCCATTAAAAAAATTGCAGAGAAATGTTACTGGTGCCATCACAGAGTGGATGCCGGCCTCGAACCTGCATGCGTGGAAGCCTGTCCCACTGGTGCCATCCTTTTCGGTGACCTGAATGACCCGGAAAGTGAAATCTCAAGGGCTGTGGCTGAGAATGCTGTGCAGGTGATCAAACCGGAGAGCGGAACAGATCCGCAAACATTTTATATTGGCCTGGATATTGAGTCAGTCGAGGCCAAACAGACAGAGGACAAATAAAGCCCTATGGATACTCAAGTTTTGTACAACATCGTTCATCAGGAAGCTTTCGGCTTCAACATCGCCATGTACTTTTATCTCACCGGATTGAGCGCGGGATCATTCATCCTCTCCACACTGGCCTACGGTTTCGGCATGAACCAGTACAAAGCCATCGGACGGGTCGGTGTGGTGCTGGCCACTCTCCTTCTGGTTATCGCTCCGTTCTTCCTTTTGATCCATATCGGGATGCCCCATCGGGCATGGCACCTGTTTGTGTATTTAAACATGTCCTCCCCGATCACCTGGGGCTCATTCCTTCTTATCCTTTATCCGATAAACTGCATCGTCTACGGTTACTTCATGTTCAAGGAAAAGATCAAGCTGACAAGAATCTTTGGGTTCATCGGAATTCCACTGGCCATATCAGTCCATGGATACACAGGGTTCATCCTGGCCTTCGGGAAAGCCAGAGCTCTGTGGAACACCGCTCTGATGCCGATCCTCTTTCTTGCCTCAGCCATTGTTTCTGGAATCGCACTCATGATACTTGTCGTCACTGTGAAGGACCGTTTCTTTTCAAAAACGAAAAAGATAGACCTGGAACTGATCATGAACCTCGGGAAATTATTGGCCTGGATGATCGTATTCGACCTGTTCCTCGTGGGCAGTGACCTTCTTGTCCTCCTGATCTCCCATTCAGACGCTCAGGCGGCCGCTGATTTGATCCTGGGAGGAAAATTCAGCACCCTGTTTTTGATCATCGAGAACCTGCTCGGAAAGATCGTTCCTTTCATCCTCCTGGTCATTCCCAGGTTCCGGAGACTGACAACAGTAGTTATCGCCTCGATCCTGGTGGTGGTGGGGATTTTCATCATGCGTTATGTTGTGGTGGTCGCAGGAGAATATATCCCATTGTTGTAAAAGGTATGACTGGATGAAAATAAAAAGAATCTCCAGACGAAAATTCATGAAATCCGGGTTGGCCTGGATCGCAGGAACCGCCACGAGTCTCGGGTCCATCGGAAAGGCTGCCTCCGATAAGGAAATTGCTGCTGTTTCCAGAACCTCGATCAAATCCCTGCGTGCCATCCCCACCACGTGCCAGCAGTGCCCGGCAGGATGCGGGATCATCGCCTACCTGGACGGGGAAAGATTGGTCCAGATTCTCGGTAATCCGAACCATCCCAACAACCGGGGAGGAATTTGCGCTAAAGGGATTGCCGGAATCAACCTGGTGAACGACCCCGAACGCCTCCTCCATCCTTTTAAAAGAGCGGGTGCGCGTGGAAGCGGCGCCTGGACCAGGATCACCTGGGATGAAGCGTATTCCACACTCAGTCACAATATACGCGAGATGTTGGAAGAGGACCGGGTTTCCGAGTTCGTGATCGATAAAGGACAGGACGACTCTCTGTTCGACCGGTTTCTCGCAGCTCTCGGCGCACCTCGTATCATCGACAGGAATGCACTGAAAAACCTGAACCGGAGTGTTGCCGCTCTATCAATGGTCGGTGCTCCGGCTCTTCTTGAAGATATCGAAAAAAGCCGCACGGTTCTCAATTTCGGTGCCAACCCGTTTTCCAACCATGATTTTTTCATCGGCTTTGCCCGGAGACTGGTCCTTGCCAGGATCGAGAAAGGTGCAAAGCTTGTTACGTTCGACGTACGGATGTCCGAAACTGCTGCAAAAAGCGATGCCTGGTATCCACTCAAGGCAGGAACCGACGGCATCGTCGCTCTGGCCATGGCAAAAGTGATCGTGGACAAGGGACTGGCAGACTCGGATTTTATAGATAAGAAGACTGACATCACTCTCTCGGATCTCAACCGTCTTCTCACCCCCTATTCCCCTGAATCGGCCGAACGAGAAAGCGGAATCAAAGCTTCAGACATCGAACGGTTGGCTGTGGAGTTTGCGACACGGAAGCCGTCCGTTGCGATTTTTGGAGGGGGAATAACCGACCATCAGAACGGAACCCATAATGCAAGATGTGTCTCCCTCTTGAACTGGATTGCCGGAAACCTCGAGAAGGACGGAGGTCTTTTCTTTCCGCAGCACTCCACAGCTCAACAGATAATCGAACAACAGTCGCCCCCCCTCCCACCGGGCCTGCGGAACACTATCAGGGGAATTCCGGATCTCGATAAAACCAACATCCCGATCGATACTTATTTCGCCTATCTGTCCAATCCCGCTTACTCTGAACCTGACTGTCAATCGACTACTCGCTTCCTGAAAGATGAAAATGCGGTTCCCTTCCTCGTTGTCATGGATACTCATATGACTGAGACAGCCAATCTGGCGGATTTAATCCTCCCTGCATCCACTTTTCTCGAGGGATGGGGTTTGAGCAATGCTCCTCCCCTGGATGGAATTCCTATCCTGAATCTCCGACAGCCGGTTGTCTCTCTTATGAGCGTGGCCAAGGCGTTACGGTCCCCGGCTTTTGATGTGGGAAAGCTCCTCGAGCCGTCCTTCCAACCCATGGGTGAATCCGTTGAAATCGGGAACATGTCCCTGGAACTCGCCCGTCGGATCGGAGGACGGTTATCCCAAGAACTTCCTTTCAAGAACACATCCGATTATGTCGCCAAGCAAATCTCCTCCCTCTCAGGTTCTGGGATTCAGGAAGGCCTTGAAATCTTGAAGAAAAAGGGATTCTGGATGGACCCTACATCAGAGAAGAGAACAGTTTCTTCCTTCCATGACACGAAAGAAACCAAAAAAACTCTCCAAGTCAGGATACGTTCAAGTTCTCTTGAGCAGAAGAGTGCCTCTCCCCTTCCCGTTTACAAGACGATTGAATCGCATAAACACACAGACAGGAACGAGTTCATCCTCACCACGTTCAAATCCAATCTCATGGGAAGCGGAACAGCCAACAGCAAATGGGCGCGGGAAATACTCCATGAAAACCGCCTGTGGATCAGCACAAAAGTCGCCAAGCAGTTAGGAATCAAGAATAATGACCGGGTGCGTGTGACTTCACCGGTGGGTTCATTGAGAGCAAAAGTTCTCACAACCAGCCGGATCCATCCGGATTCAGTCGCTCTTGCTGAAGGTTTGGGTCATACCGCAGTGGGAAACGTGGCCAGAGGCAAACGATTCAAAAGCAAAGACAGGGATACCTCTCTGATCTGGTGGAGTCAAAAAGGAAACGGCGTAAACCCGATGGAGATAATCGAGGCGAAGTACGATCCTGTCGGCGGAGGTCTGGGCTTAAAGGATACAGTGGTCCGGATCGAGAAGTTATCAGGAGGCCAAACAGAATGATTAAAAAATACACACCGATTGCCACGGCCATTATCTTCCTCTGGTTGACCGCATCACTCTTTGCAACCGCAAACGGCAATGAAATAAAAAGACTAACCTATTCTGGAAACAACGCAGCGGAGTTCCCTTGCCTGAGTGATGACGGACGATGGATGCTGTATGTCCTGGAGATCAAAGAGGATGAAACAGCAACCAAAGCAGTGATGCTGATGGATGTTGAAAACGGCAAGCAACGAGAGCTCTTCCGGAGTGGAACGAAGATGGCCCCCGCACCATACGAAAACATCCCGCTTTTAGTCGGCTCCAAGCCGCCCCTCATCAGCGGAAACGGGAAGGTGGCTGTCTTCTCTCTCACTCTGGGAGAACCTGAAAACATTATCGACCACTATTTGGGTATCATCAATACGGACAGTACCGATTTGAGGATCTTCTCTTTTCCCATCGAGTCATTAAACCAAAAAGACTTCAAATCCCTGGAGTTTCAAAGCCCGGATTGGGAGCGGGTCTCGAACTATGCAGTGGATAAAGAAGGACACCGGATCGCCTGTCTTCTCAAGGGCCATCTGGGTCCGAGACGGTACGGCAGCGCGAGCGGAATCATACTCCTGGACACAAGAGACGGAAAGCAAAGACCCATCATTGGCCCGGATTTCAACGGCACAGAATGGGAATGGCTGTCTTTTCCCCGCCGTCCGCTCCTCGGGGGCGGATGGTCATTCTGCCTGAGCGGGAACGGAGAAAAATTGGTCTTCGGAGCTCAATCATCAGATGAAAAAACCGACTATGACCTCTACTCTGTGAGCTGGGATGGAAAAGGAATGAAAAGGATAACCGATTTCCACGACCGGTGGTTCAGCCTGGCAGACATCAGTCACGATGGGAAAATTCTGGTCTTCTACTATAACGGAAAAAAAATTGACGGCATGGGAACATACGTGATGAACACCGATGGGTCTGGGTTGAGGTATCTTGAATCCGAAAGAGCCCCCAGAATTGAACTATTCGACCTCTCCGGAAATGGCCGCACTATCCTGTACAAGCATATATATAATGGAATGGTGTTTGACCTCCAGACTGAAAGAGAATCCGTGGCTTTTGATCAGGGGACTCCAGGGTACATCAAAGGCCTGATTCCGATGGATTTCCCGCGTATCCCTGCTTTTTGGGGAGCCCGAATCATGAGCTTCAAAGGAGACAGGGTTCTTCTCATCGGCCCTCCCCTGGGCAAAGAGACTCCTGAAATTTATATGCTTCACGTTGATGTGAAATAAGATGAGTACTCGGAGATTCAAAGCGAAATTCCGGATAATATTCGCTCTCATCATTCTCATCCTTCTGATCGGGACAGGATCGATCACTGCATACTTGGTACGGTACTCCGCCACCAGCGAACGTGTCTGTCAACAGTGTCATCCCGAGATTTTAGAGCTGTGGGAACAATCCAACGGACATCCTTCAGACCAGACCAGTTGTTATCAATGTCATTCCCTTGAGATTGCTCTCGCTCCTGAAGGGTGGAACGTGTTTCGGCACTTCCGCGACACGCTTGTGCCCCCGGAATATCTGGCTGATGATGATCTCACTTCCCGAAGGTGCCTGGAATGTCACGAAAATGTTCTTGAGCTCGATTACACTGTCAAAAAGAGAGTGATCCGATTCAGCCACCGTTATCACCGAGAAGAAAGCCTGGAGTGTGTGGACTGTCACCGGACTGCAGGACATCAATACATGACCGGAGGAACCAACCGTCCCACAGTCATGGAGTGTATTGAGTGCCACATCAGGGAATTCGAGGGGCCACCGAAAAACCAGAAGTGTTTGAATTGCCATGACGTCATGCTGGCCCCCGGGAAGAGTTGGTAAGGAAGGCATCAGGACTTGCCTGATGAACTCTGTCAGACTGGTTAACTGATTTGAGAATAGACAAATGGTTTCGAATAAACTCCGGCATAAATAAGAAAGCATGATCAAAACTTTTGATGTATTCTTCATCCTTCTCGCACTCGTGGTCTTCATTTGGGGAATCAGCCGAAGATTCCGCCTGTGGCGTGTGGGTCAAGAGTATGAACTCTCCGGTCCTACAGGCCCTCGGATAAAATCTCTCTTGGTGGAAGGAATTGCCCACAAAAGGATCCTGCAGGATTTTTTCCCCGGCCTTTTGCATCTGTTCATGTTCGTAGGCGTATTGATGCCTCTCACAGTCATCGTAGTAACGCAATTCATGTTCGCTCTGCCACCCTGGATCGCCCGACCTTTATCCCTTGTCCTCGATTTGATCGCACTCGCTGCGATCGCGGGTGTGGTCCTGACCATTTACAGGCGCTATGTGTCCCGCCCTCCACGCCTGGATAACCGCCTGGATGACTTAAGTGCCCTTGTTTTGATCTTGCTCATTCTTTTGACCGGAATTTTCATTGAAGGCCTGAGGCTGTCCGTGATCGGCAACGATGTTCGCGCATGGGCACCGGCGGGTCAGGCCCTTGCCGCGCTGCTCAACCTTGTCGGCCTGAGCACAAGTACTAAGGGTCTGATGGCCATGATCGTCTTCAGGATTCACTTTGTTCTCGTCCTGGTTTTCATCGCCACCCTCCCCTTCTCCAAACTTTTCCATATCGTCAGTTCCCCGATGAACATGCTCTTCCGTTCCCTGGAGCCGAAGGGATCCCTGAACCTCTTAGACCTGGAGGATGAGGAAGCGGAGAGCTTTGGAGTGACCAAGATCGAGGAGTTCAACTGGAAGCAGCTGATGGACCTTGATGCCTGCACGCAATGCGGCCGCTGTCAGGACCATTGTCCGGCCCACCTCACTGAAAAACCTCTCTCTCCCAAAAAAGTTATCAATGACTTAAAGGACCATATGTCTTTGAGAGCTCCTCAGCTCATCAAAGCCAAAGCGAAAGGGAATGATCTGGAAGACGCTCCTCCTCTTGTGGGAAACATCATTCAGGAAGATGAGCTTTGGACATGCACAACCTGCCGCTCCTGTATGGACCACTGCCCGGTCTACATCGAACATGTGGACAAGATCGTGGACATGCGGCGGTATCAGGTGCTCATGGAGAGCAAGTTTCCTGAAGAGCTGACCGCAGCCTTCAAAGGCTTGGAAAACAACTCGAATCCCTGGGGCATGGGGCGTGACGGCCGGGTAGACTGGGCGAAGGAGTTGGATGTCCCCATCCTTTCAGAAATTCCCGGGGAAAAAATCGACTTCCTGTTCTTCGTGGGATGCCTCCGATCTTATGACGACCGCAACAAGAAAGTCACAGAGTCGATGACACGAATCCTCCACCATCTCGGTGTCAAGTTTGCTATTCTGGGAATGGAAGAAGGATGCTGCGGAGACCCGGCCAGGCGTGTGGGCAACGAGTATCTGTATCAGATCCTTGCCCAGACCAACATCGAGACTTTTAAACGTTATAAGGTCACTCACATCCTGACCACCTGCCCCCATTGCTACAACACTCTTAAGGTCGAATACCCGCAGCTCGGCTTCAATTGTGATGTGATGCACCATGCTGTTTTTCTTCAGGAATCCATCCAGAGCGGCCGCCTCAAACTCGATCATCCTCTGAAGAAAAAGCTCACCTACCATGATCCCTGTTACCTCGGACGGTACAGCGGCATCTATGAGCCTCCAAGAGAAGTCTTAAAGTCCATCAGTACTCTGGACATCCGGGAAATGGAACATGCCCGCGTCGACTCCCTGTGCTGCGGAGCCGGGGGGGGTTGGATGTGGATGGACGAGAAAATCGGCAAAAGGATCAACCTCCACCGTCTGGAAGACGCCTTAACCACAAATCCAGAGTGGATCGCCACGGCCTGCCCCTTCTGTGTCACCATGTTCGATGATGCGATAAAGGACAAGGAAATGGAAGAAAGCCTGAAAATATGGGACATTGCCGAGATCGTGGAACAGGCTCTCTTCGGCGAAAAAAAGTTAACTAAAAATTCTTGATCTCCCCTTTTGTCAGATAACGACCAAATCCAAAACTCTTCTATCGAGTTTCGGTTTAACCGGAAAGAAGTTCGCGAAAAGCGGATACCGCCCGGTCCACATCTTCATCATCGATATCTTTGTGAACCACAAAACGAATACCTCCCGTCGTAGCCAGAGCCAGTACCTTCCGGTCTTTCATCTTTTCCAAAAATTCAGGAATGGATAGACTGGGATGTTCGAAACCGAATATGATGATATTCGTCTGGATTGTATCCGGATCGAGAGAGACTCCCGGAAGTTCAGCTATGGATACAGCCAGCTTTTTGGCTCTCTCATGATCCTCTTTGAGCCTGTCGGTCATTTCTGTCAGGGCCACAATTCCTGGAGCCGCGAGAACTCCCACCTGTCTCAACCCTCCGCCGAGCGCTTTTCTCACCCGGCGCGCATAATCTATAAATTCCTGGGGTCCTACGATCAAAGAGCCGACCGGAGCGGAGAGTCCCTTGGACAGGCAGAACATCAACGAGTCACCGATTTTCGCATACTCCTTGACCGGTATCCCGGTCGCTGCACTGGCGTTGAAGACACGGGCCCCGTCAAAATGAATCTTGACATCATGCCGGTCAGCAATTTCCCGGATCTCTTTTAAATTTTCCATGGGCACCACAGCTCCACTCCAGTTGTTGTGCGTGTTTTCGACACAGATCAGGGATGTCCGAGGGATGTGCACAGAAGGCTTTCGGATATTTTTTTCTATTTCTTCTGGGTCCATGGTTCCACGGTCGGATTGGAGAGGTCGCGGAGTGACTCTCGATATAAACGTCATATGGGTGGATTCCATGTTGTAGATGTGCGAGCGGGCCTCGATAATCACCTCCTCCAGTTCTCTCGTCCAGACCT
>SOIA01000358.1 GCA_004378665.1 Candidatus Aminicenantota bacterium | reverse complement strand
TGTGAATCATTATGGATATTTTTAATCTCATCCTGGATAATTTTTCGAGCTTGTTGAACCGGAAATCTTCTTAATAATATCCAGTCTCTTATTTAATTCAAGCGATTTTTAACTCGCCTTTTTCTCTTTCTGTTCAAGTTGTATGGAATAGAGGCTTGTGATATTCGGCTCGGCCATGGTTGTTCCGTGGATATAATCGGCGACTTCCATGGTCTTGGTGTTGTGCGTGATGATGATGAACTGAGTCTGATCCTTTATTTTTTTCATCAGGTCTAAAAACCTCGCCAGATTCACTTCGTCAAGAGCTGCATCCACTTCATCCAGCACACAGAACGGAGTGGGCTTGTAGCGGAACAGGGCGAAGAAAAAAGCCAGACTGGTCAGGCTTTTTTCCCCTCCGGAGAGAAGAGAGAGCGTCTGTACTTTTTTCCCCGGGGGTTGGGCCTTGATCTCCACGCCGCTTTCTAAAGGATGGCTCTCATCTGAAAGATTGAGCTCGGCTGAACCGCCGTTGAACAGGATGGAGAAGACATCCTGAAAATGCTGATTGACTTCTGTCAGAGCTTTCAGGAATTGAGACTTGCTCTCCTGGTCGATCTTTTTTATAGCCTCCCGGGTTGTGTCGATGGAATCTCGCAGGTCTTTTTTCTGCTGGATGAGGAAGTCATAGCGTTTTTTCTGAATTCCGTATTCCTCCTCTGCCATCAAGTTGACGGATTTGAATTTTTGAAGCCTCTCCTCGGATTCAGCCAGTTTTCCCTCGATTTCGGCGTCCGGGATCTTCTGTTCCAGGATCTCTTGTTTGACTTCCTGGAGAGTCTTTTTGAGGTCCTGCCAGCAGCTCTCCTCCAGATTCACCAAATCCCTGTCTGTCTCCGCTTTTCTGATTTCCCATTTCACGCGTTCTTCTTTTTTAACTTCGCTTTCTTCTCTCAGTTCTTCGATTCTTTTTTCCAGGTCTTTCTGTTCTGCTGTCAGCTTCTCCAGGAGAGATTCGTCCTGTGCGAGTTCCTTTTCTCGCCTCTCTCTGTCTTTGTCGAGCTCTTTCGCTTTGCTTGAAATGTCTTCAATTGTTTCTTTAATTTTGACCTTATTCTTGTCGCAGTTTTGGATCTCTGCCCGGAGAGAATTCTCTTTTGCGGCGAGGTTCGCCTCCCTCCCTGTCAGTGTCTGAAGCCTCTGATTCAGGTTGTTGGTCTTTTCTTCAAGAAGATCAAGCCCTGCTTTCAGTTCAAAAAAATCTTTCTTTTTCTGTTCGTTCTTCTCCTGCTGCTGGGCGATTTCCTTTTCTTGTTTATCTAATCTTTCCTTTAGCGCATTTTCTTCCTCTCTGAATTTTTCGAGAGAAAGATTCTCCATTTTTTTGGTCAAACCCTCTCTGTCTGCGCTTAAGGTCTTTATTTCGTTATTCAGAATCTCGATGTTGGTTTTGATCTTCTCTGTCTCTGTCTGGTCATACTTTTTTTCCTTCTCGATTTCTTCAATTTTTCTTTCCAGCTGTTCGATGATTGTGAGCTTTCCCTCAATCTCTTCTTCCAGCTTTTGTTTTATCTTGTTTTGCTCTTCAAGCTCCAGGCTCAGCGGGCTGATTTTTTTCTCCATCTGGCTGAGCCGCTGTTTCATTTTTTTAACCTCATGACCGAGAGTGAAAATTCCTTCTGTTTTCTGGCCCAGTTTGAGGAGTCCGGAGGAAAGCAGCAGGTCTCCTTGAGGAGTGATGGTGTTGAGAGACGGGTAGAGAAGCCAGAGCTGTATGGCGCTTTCTACGTCTTTAACGACAGCCGCTTCTTGAAGGTGAATGAGGTCTTGGATTTTAGGGTCCGTCTTGAGATAGGACTTGAAAAGCCCCAGCACCCGGGCATCTTCGAGGACTTTTGAAGGCACGTCTTGTTTTTTATGAGGGGAAAGGAGGAGGAAATTCCCTCGCAATTTTTTTTGGGTCAATATTTTCATCAGCTCTTGAGCGTGAACGAGAGTGGCTTTGGCCTCGTCCTTCCAGAATACATCGATCAGTGGGGCATGTTCGGAGTCTGTTTCGATCGCATCCGCTAAAATCCCCAGGGCTCCAGGAATGTCCTCCGCCGCATCCACTTCTCGCTCTTTTTTCTCCAGTTTTTCAAGAGCCTGGAGGTGGTGAGTTTCTTCCTCTTTTTTAGCCTTTAAATCGGAGATTGTGTTTTGAAGATTTTCGATGGAGGAGAGAATATCGTCCAGTTCCTCCTGCTGGGCGTTGAGTCCCTTTTTCTTTTTGACAATGGATTCTTGTGCCTGTAAGAGCTCTTTTCTTTTCTGTTCCAGTAAGCGCATTTTTTGCTCGAGAAGGGCACGCTCGTTCGTGAGCTGTTCTGTGAGTTTTGTCTCCTGACGAGCGAGCAGCTCGATCTCTTTTTCGAATCGGACGCTCTCGTTCTGTACTTCTGTATGCTCGGAGAGATTCTGGAAGTACTCGGTCCTCAAAGCTTCCAGGGAGCTTCCCCGTTCCTCCATTTTTTTCTGAATGGCCTGATTTTCTTTCTCGGCCTTTTTCAACGCCACCTGTTTTTCTGAATGTTCCTGGCTTGTATTCTGTATGTCCTTTACGACTTCTGTTTTTGTCCGTGCGACCTGAAGCTTTTCCTGTGTGACCTCTTCCAGGTCAGCGGCCGCTCTTTTTTTCTGCTCGTGGACAAAATCGATTCTTTTGGCTTCTTTATCCTTATCCGTCTCCAACTGGGAGAGCTGTGACCTGAGCGTGTACAGGCTCCTCTGTCTTTCTTTGATGGATTTCTCCAGGTCCCAGGCCTCCTTCCTTTTGGCGCCCAGGCTCTTTTCTTCAGCTTTCAATAAAGAGGCGGCCTCTTTTTCCTGGCTCTGGCTTTGTTCATACTGTTGAGTGATTTCCTGAATTTTTTCCTCGATATGAGAAATTTTTTTGCGGTAATGGAGAGTGGTAAGCTTCCGGATTTTTTCCCTCAATTGTCTGTATTTGATCGCGGCATTCGCCTGTCTTTGTAGTGAATTTTTCGCTCGAGACACCTCGGAAATGATGTCTTCCAGCCTGGTCAGGTTCTGCTCGCTGATTTCCAGTTTATTCTGAGCCTGTCTTTTTCTGGTTTTGTAAAATGCCGTTCCAGCCGCTTCTTCCAGAAGCAGCCTCTTCTCCACTGGCTTGGAGGTGAGGAAGAGCCCGATTTGTCCCTGCTCGATAACGAAATATTCTTTTTCCGCGATGGATCGGTTCCATAAAGCATCCTGTATGTCTTTCAGCCTGGTCAGTTTTCCGTTCATCCTGTACTCACTCTCGCCTGAGCGGAATACGCGGTGGTTGATAACCAGCTTGTCGTTCTCATCAGCCAGGGATAGGATCACGTCCGCCATCCCCAACGGCGGTCTTTGTGTGTTTCCGTTGAAGATGATGTCTTCGCTTCTCTCTCCCTTCAGGGACTTGGACCTCTGCCCGCCAAGAACCCATAAAAGAGCATCGACGATATTGCTTTTTCCAGTCCCGTTCGGACCGACGATAGCGGTTATGCCAGAGTGGAAGATGATCTTTGTTCTTTCGGGGAAGGATTTGAAACCCTGGAGTTCTATCTTTTTTATGAACATGTTCTAAACTGCAGCTTTCCTTGAATCTCAGAAATGATTTTCTTGATTGAATCTGCTCAAGGAATAGCTATTTTACCCGATTTAAAGGGATTGTCAAAGAATAAGTGAGTTCATCGGAGGAAGAG
>SOIA01000395.1 GCA_004378665.1 Candidatus Aminicenantota bacterium | reverse complement strand
TGGATGATGATTTCTTTTCGAGAATAGACTTCTTTCTGTCCGTCGAAGCTTATCTTTATCTTTTTTCCAGAATCCTCTGTGCTCTCCACCTCGGCTTCATCTGCAGACGCGACGGTCCTCGTTGTGATCATGTCCATCGTGTATTCCCTGCCACCCAATCCCTCGACCAGAATCCTCAACTGATCATTCTCATACAGGACTCGGATGATCTTCAGCCCGGTTGTCTGATCCCCAATCCTCGGCAGATGGGGAGATAGGTCAAGAAGGATGCTCATCTCTGTTGCGATTTCAATATTTGTCTTCCCGCGCAAATCCAGACTGAAAACGCAGCGCACTTCTCCCTTATTCTCTTCAAGGCTGAATTCTGTATCTTCGCCGTTGACTTTTACCGATTTCACTCTGGTTCCAAAACCCAAAGAAGGAGAAAGATGGAGGCGATAAATTTCCCTGGCTTGAGGCTCGACCTGAACGGCGAACCGACCTTCAGAGCGCTGCACATTAAAATGGAAGACGTCATTTCCGAGTCTGAAATTCCTGACTTCCGCCCGGTCCCAGTTTCCCGGCAGGCTGGGCCTGAATTCAATCTCCCGCTTCAAGACGCTCCCTCTTAAGCCAAAAAGCCCGCGAACAAGGCACGTCACAACCGGCGAAGACGAAAACGCCTGATGGGGCACAGAGGTTTCGAGAGGCGTGAAGAACTCTCCTGAAAACAGCTCGGGGCAGTTTCCCAACGCATCAATAAACGTGTTGTGAGCCAGGCTCATCAGATGAGAATAACCGGAAAGAGACCGGCCATAATTGTATTCGGCCAGGCAGGTATAACCGGTGAGGAAAGGCCAGACCGTTCCATAATTGTAGTTCTGCGGGTCATAATAAGAACTCTCCGGAGAGAGAGACCTGACTCCCCAATCCGTACTCATCTCAGAGGAGGCAAAAAGGTCCAGCACATGATCCGCGCGTTCCTGAGAGAGATGTTTGAAAAAGAGAGGCATGAAGGGCCAGGCTGTCTTCTCGTTGAGCGGCTTATTCTCGGTAGTGATGGCATGCGCATATCTCTTCTCGTTCTCTATCCAGAACCTGTCACGAAGGGCTCTCAGAGCCTTGTCATAAGTTTTCCTGGCTTTCCTGGAAAGACTTTCTTCCTTCATGAGCAGAGCAAGTTCCGCAAAGGCCCTGTGAGCCTCTGTGGATAATGCGGCAAGATAGATATCGGATTTGGTGTTCTTCAAGAACGCACCCAGTTCCAGAGCGGCCAAACCCGCCACTGAATTCTCCATCAAGCCGTCTCCATCTGTATCCGTGGTCAACATGTACTGATACGCTTTTTTCAGGGAATCCCAGGAATTCCTGATGAAAATCATATCCCCCGACCAACTCAGATAGTCGTACAGAGAAACGATATAGTAAGGAGAGGTATCCGCATGGTAAAACCCGTAAGGGTAGTCTTCAAACCAGGGGATAAAGCCTGCGCCCTGGGAAAGCTCATGCATGATCTTCCCATCCTCCCTTTGATTCTTCCTGATAAGAGCCAGCCCTTGACGCGTCACATTAAAATCGCCGTAACTGTTGATCGCCCAGGAATTAAAAAATGTATCGCCTCCGAAATACCAGGCAAAGCCAGGCCTTTCGCTTCTTCCGGAAAGGCCATAGCCCGCGACAAGCCCACATCCCAACTGGGGATTGCACACAAAGGCTTCGTCCACCGAGACTTTGGCCCACTGGAATGCTTGATTCAAGAGCGAGTTTGGCGTTTGCACAGAGAGATGTTCATTCAGCAACCTATCTGTATGGTGAAACTTTTCCAAGTAGAGTTTCTCTAAATCTTTCCCCAGGCGGGAATAGACATCGTCAGCCAGTCTTCGTCCGGAATGGCTGGCGGAGACAAAGATCGGAAAGAATGTCCGCTTCGAGGCCTCTGGTTCCGCACGGATCCTGATCTTCATGTCTCCCTCCGGGAGGGCATGCGCTGGGCCGGATGAGAACCTCTCTCCCACCGGACTCCCTACGAGAGCAACGTTCCTCCTTGTTCCTTCGGATATGACGAAATATTTCTTCTGATTATCCCAGTAGCTGTACTGGCCCCCGAGGCCTGCGGGCCACATGGGCTTCAGATCAGGCGTAAAGCTGGCCACTACAGACAGCGGCTTGACCGATTCAACAGAGAGAAGGATCACCACTCCGGCATCTCTCAGGGGCGCAAAGAAGATCTCCTCCACTTGAAAAGACGAATGAACATAGCGGATGATCGTCTGATGGGGATAAACGTCAATCCAGCGTGCCACATCCTTTCCCTCGACGATCTCGTTCTCGTCTTCGATCAAGAAGTACAGCTGGAAATTATGCAGGACCTTGTATGGGTAGATCCAGATCTCCGATTGTCCGTTTTCTCTGCCCAAAACCGCGCTTTTCTGCCCCACAGTGTCAAAATAGTTTCCCGGCTGAACCGCACGGCCCAGATGAAGCTCGCCACTTTTCAGTACGAATTTCTCGAAGGATGACTTTTCATCCCCGAAAGCGGAACACAAAAGAAAACAGAAAACCAAAAAAAGACGAGTGATCAATTTCATCGCAGTTCCTCCATTTCGAGGAAGCGGGAATCAGCTCCCTCCCCCACCTCCACCTCGTAGAACCGGGGTTGAACGAATCCCTTTTTCTCCGCACCCTCAAGAAGCTCCTGTTCAAAAGCAGTGACCTCCTGATTTTTAACTAGGGCAATTCCTGACCCCCCGAACCCTGCTCCCGTCAAGCGAGCACCATAACAACCCGGGAATTTCCGCCCGGACTCGTACAGCAGGTCAAGCTCGGGGCATGAGACTTCATAATCATCCCTCAAACTCTCATGAGAGCGGAAGAGAAGGTCGCCCAAAAGGTCGAAATCATCCTTCTCCATCGCCCGGACCGCCTCCTTCACCCGTGCATTCTCGCTGATCACGTGTCTGGCTCTTCGGAAAACCACCTCATCCATCTCATTCTTTATTTGCTCGAGCGTATCCAGCGTCGCGTCTTTATACTTTTCTACTCCGTATTTTTTCAAAACCTCCAGAGCCTGTGAGGATTCGTTTCTCCTCTTGTTGTATTCTGAACCGGCCAGTTCACGGCGGACTCCGGTCTCATAGACGACAACCTGAAACCCTCCTTCCTTCATGCGGAACGGGACAAGCTTGGTGTCAAGCGTCTCGCAGTCCAGGAACAAAGCGCTACTCTCCTTACCGAATACGGAGATGAACTGGTCCATGATGCCGCACTGGACACCGACAAACTCATTCTCCGCTTTCCGGGCCAGCTCAACCATTCTCAGAGGTAGGAGGTCAAGCTTGAAAAGCGTATTCAGGCCGTGGACAATGCTCACCTCAAGGGCTGCGGATGAACTCAGCCCTGACTCCGGCGGGATGTCCCCCCGGATAAGACCATCAATTCCCTGAAGATCGAGGCCCTCTTCCTTCAAAACCCAGAAAATCCCTCTGACGTAATTCACCCACTTGTTTTCTTCTGAAAAAGTAATTTTGCGCAACGAAAATTCATCTTTTTGCTTGAAATTTTCTGTCCAGAGACGGACTTTATCATCTGGTCTTCTGGAGAGAAGACAATAATTCCGCAGGTTCAGGGCCGCAGGAAGAACATAGCCCAGGTTGTAGTCCGTGTGCTCACCGATGATGTTGATCCGGCCGGGTGCGTGCGAGAGGACTTCAGGAGAAGAATCATAGACCTTCCGAAAGATGGGAATCA
>SOIA01000384.1 GCA_004378665.1 Candidatus Aminicenantota bacterium | reverse complement strand
CAATCACAATCCAATCTGCGACCGAGGAATATCAATGACGACAAAAGAAAAAGAAAAAGTCAAAAAGGATGACTACGAGAAAGCTCTATCTGCTTTCGACCAGGCCATGAAGACCTTCCATAAAGGTGATTTTACACGAGCAAAAGAATTGCTGAAAACTTTTTCAGACAATTTTTCCTCTGAAAAGGAGCTTATGGACCGGGCTCGAGTCTACCTGACAATCTGCGCTTCCAGGCAGAAAAAAGAAAAGATTCAACTGACGACATTTGAGGACTATTATCAGTACAGCATTATGAAGATAAATCAGGAAGATTACGAAGAAGCTTTAAAATCTTTGGGAAAAGCAGGAGAAATGAAGCCCAAGGAGGGGAAAATCCCCTATTTAATGGCCAATGCATATTGCCAGATGGGCGAAACAGAGAAGTGCTTGGAGTATTTGAGAAAGGCGATGCAGATCGATAAATTCTTCAGCACGCTTGCTCAGAATGAGAGTGACTTCGAACCACTTTGGGAAGATAAAAAATTTAAACTGATAACCCGAATGACATGAGTCAGGCATTTCTTGCTCTTATTTTAGCCGCAGGGAAGGGAACCAGATTCAAATCAGAAAGAATTAAGGTTCTCCATCCTTTACTGGGGAAGTCTATGCTCCGTTTGGTGGTGGATTCTATCCTCGGATTAAAGCCTCAGAACGTCCATGTTGTGGTGGGATACCAGAAAAAAGAGGTGATGGGGGAATTCACATCCGGCGAAGTGGCGTTCATCACCCAAAAAGAACAGCTGGGCACAGCCCATGCCGTTCTGGCCGCAAAGGGCGTGTTGAAGAAATACATGAACAAGGATGTTCTGATCATGAACGGAGATCTTCCCTTGGTAAGGACAGAGACCCTGAAGCCATTGTTGACTCTTCACCGAAGAGAAAAAAACGCTTTAACCTTCTTGAGTGCAGAACTGGAAAACCCGACAGGTTTCGGACGGATCATCCACTCGGCAGGGGCGACTCGAGTTATCGAGGAAAAGGATGCCTCTCCGTCTGAGCGGAAGATCAAGGAGGTCAACACCGGCGTTTATCTTTTTAAGATCAAGGATCTTCTTGACGTCCTGCCCAAAGTTTCGAACCAGAATAAGAAAGGGGAGTTCTATCTGACTGATGTGACGGGAATCATGGCTCAAGAAGGGAGGAAGATCGGGTTTCATAAAACCAAGCATGCCGGAGAGTTCGTGGGAGTCAACAGCCGGTATGAACTGGCCCAAGCCATCGACGTGCTTCGGGAAAGAAAGATCAGGAGCCTTTCGGAGAAAGGAGCAACGATCTTGGATCCCCGGACAACCTGGATCGACCTGGACGTTAAGATCGGGGCGGATACGGTTATCTATCCCTCCGTGATCATCGAGGGACACTCTGTGATCGGACGGGAATGCCGGCTTTATCCCTTCACGCATATCAGAGATTCGCGACTGGGGAACCGCGTGGAGATTCTTGGCTCGACGGAGATCGTGGAAAGCGTCATCGAGGATGAGGCGCGTGTCGGTCCGTTTTCCCGGATAAGACCCGATTCGATCATCCGCAAGAAAGCCAAAGTGGGGAACTTTGTAGAGATGAAGAATACGGTGTTCGGAAAACAGTCCAAAGCTATGCACCTTTCCTATCTGGGGGACTGTGAGATAAAGGACAGCGTCAATGT
The DNA here is from genome assembly GCA_004378665.1 of Candidatus Aminicenantota bacterium. GTDB lineage: Bacteria > Acidobacteriota > Aminicenantia > Aminicenantales > Aminicenantaceae > SOIA01. The sequence continues at coordinate 2,048 of SOIA01000384.1, read as the reverse complement.
CGGAGCGGGTACGATTGCCTGCAACTATGATGGAAGAGAGAAGCACAAAACGCTTATCGAGGAAGGGGCTTTTATCGGCTCGGGCACTGAGCTTGTCGCTCCGGTAAAGATTGGGAAAAGGGCTTACATCGGAGCCGGTTCCACTATCACCAAGAACGTCTCACCCGGTGCCCTGGCCGTGTCCCGGAGCAAGCAGATCGAGAAGAAAAACTGGTCCCGGAGAAAGAGGAAGAAATAATGTGCGGAATCATCGGGTATGTCGGGCAGAGAGATGTGGTCTCCATCCTCGTGAATGGATTGAAGAAGCTTGAATACAGGGGGTACGACTCTGCGGGGATTGCGGTGGTGGATGAGAATCAAATCCATTTGAGGCGAGTCAAAGGCAAGATCAGCGACCTTGTCAAGAACCTGAAATCCTTCGCTCCTGATGGAAGCGTTGGAGTGGGGCACACTCGCTGGGCCACCCATGGCCGTCCTTCTGAAGAGAACGCCCATCCTCACAGGGACTGCACGGATTCACTCGTCGTTGTTCATAACGGGATCATCGAGAATTATCTGGCTCTCAAGAAGAAACTCATCAAGGAGAAGCACACGTTCCGGACGGAAACAGATACAGAAGTGATCGCCCATCTGGTGGAAAAATACTTTCATGGATCCCTGGAGGAGGCTGTCCAGAAAGCCGTCCAGGAGATTGAAGGGGCGTTTGCGATCGCGGCCATATCCTTGCAGGATCCCGGAAAGATTGTCGTGGCGAAGATCGGCCCGCCCGCGGTTGTGGGTCTGGGAGAAGGAGAGTATTTCGTCTCCTCTGACCTCAACCCGCTTCTCGACCACACTCAAAGGATCGTGTTTCTCGAAGACGGAGAAATCGCGGTTCTGGATTCTCAAGGAGCGAAGTTTTTGAGCTTTCAAGGGAAACCGCTGAAGAAGAAAGAAGACCTCATCACCTGGAGTCCCCTTATGGTAGAGAAGGGGGGATTCAAGCATTTCATGCTCAAAGAAATATTCGAACAGCCTCAGGTTGTGAGAGACACCCTGAAGGGGAGGGTTTCCCTGGATTCCGGGAAGGTATTCCTTGAGGAGATCGGAATACCCGCTCAGGCCTTAACCAAAATAGCGAAGGTTGTGGTCGTCGCTTGCGGAACTTCCTATCACGCTGGACTCGTGGCCAAAAATTTTATTGAGACTCTGGTCCGGGTTCCGGTGGATGTCGAATTCGCTTCGGAATACCGCTACAGGGATTTTATCCTGGATAAGAATACGCTGGTGATCGTGATTTCTCAGTCTGGCGAGACCGCTGATTCTCTGGCTGCGCTGCGGGCCGTCAAAAAATGCGGCGCACTCACTCTTGCGGTCTGCAACGTCGTTAAATCTTCCATCGCGAGAGAGGCGGATGGAGTCCTGTATACCTATGCGGGCCCTGAGATCGGGGTGGCTGCCACCAAGACTTTTTCTGCTCAGATGGCCGCACTGGCCCTCCTCGCGCTTTATCTGGGTCAGGTGAGGGGAACTACAGATGAAAAGAGTAGTATTCCCTTGATTGAAGACCTGCAGAGGATTCCCCACAGGATGGAGGACATCCTCAATCATTCTCAGTTGATAGAGGAGCTTGCTCAGGAATTCGTGTCTTTTTCTCATTTCCTCTATTTGGGACGCGGCATCAATTTCCCGGTGGCTCTGGAAGGAGCACTCAAACTCAAGGAGATCTCCTATATTCACGCGGAAGGCTATCCGGGTGGAGAGATGAAGCACGGTCCGATCGCCCTGATCGATGAGAAAATGCCCACGATGGTCGTTGTTCCTAAGGATCATGTGTATGAAAAGATGCTGAGCAACATATCCGAGATCAAGACCCGAGTGGGGTACATCCTGGCGGTCGCTTTTGAAGATGATAAAGGGATTCAGGATAAAGTGGACAGGGTTATTCCTATTCCTTCCACAGTCCCTCTGTTCACACCTTTTTTAACCACTCTTCCCCTCCAGTTGTTTGCCTATTACATCGCTGCCAAACGGGGAGCGGATGTCGACCAGCCGCGAAATCTCGCAAA
>SOIA01000386.1 GCA_004378665.1 Candidatus Aminicenantota bacterium | reverse complement strand
TATGCGGCAAAGATATCGATGAGAAGAATCCTTATTTCGTCCTCTCTTTTAACAAAGAGGCAACCGAAGAAGGAGAGAAGAAGATCATTCATTCTGAGAAAGGGATCCCAATCTGTGAGGAATGCGGCAGTGAAGGCTTCCCGTCAGTTCTCAGGAACCTTAAATCCATCAATGACGCGGATACAGATCTCAGCGAAAAGATGAAATCCCTTGTGAAATCCGTGGATATGCTGGAGTTGATGAAAGAGTACGGAATCTCCGGGGAAAAAGTCGGAACGAGGAACCAGTATCTGACAAAATGTCCTTTTCACGATCAAGAAGCCTCCTTTTTGATCGATGCCAAGAATAAAGAGTACTTCTGTTTTTGTGAAGGATTAAAGGGAGACATTTTCAGTTTTGTCATCAATTACGACAGAGACGTCGAGCACAAACATACCACATTGAAACAGGCTGTTGACCATTTGATCGAGAAATTCCCGATTCAATAAGTACCGTTTTCGTCCCAAGACAGCGTTTTGCCCCTCTTTTCAAAACCCGCGCAGGCCTTTTTATGATAAGGGGAAAAGGTCTTATTTTTCCTTGAAATTCAAATTTTTTTATGTTATAGATTATCAAAAAGGTAAAAAAATCAACATCTTGCATGAATGAAGGAGGCGGATGACCATGAAAAAAATCCTAATTTCCTCATTTCTGCTTTTGCTCTTTTTTTCCTTCACCGGGGTTGCCTTTGCTCAGCGAGGCAGCACCTTGGAAAGAATTGTTGTGACTCCGCTCGGTGACACTCTCGAAGTGAAAGTGTTTCTCAGTCTGTATACCTACCATCGCCAATTCAGACTCTACAACCCGAACCTTATCGGGATCGATTTCTTTAACGTCAGAAACGTCAGTGCCTCACGCAATATTGATGTGGGTGTACTGGGAATAAACTCCATCAGAATCACTACCTTGAGCCCCAATGTCGCCAGAGTCTTTTTCGATCTCACGGATGAATTCCCTCCTTTTATAACCGAAAAATTTTCCGGCGGACTCAGGATCATGTTCTGGACAGAGGAAGAGGCCCCGATGGTCGAGAAAAAAGTGAAGATCACAGTCGAAAAAATGGAGGAAGATGCCTTCTGTGACTTGAAGGTCCAACCAACCCGGGCAAACCCGAACGATCCCATCTTTATCGACATGAGCAGCTCTCAGAATGCTAAATCTATGGTCGTCGAGATCTTTGATCCTGAAGGCGCCAAGGTGGCCTCCAAAGAGCTCACTCCTGATTCTCCCCAGTGGGAAGTCAATTTTGATAGGCCCGGGGAGTACGTCTTCATGGGAAAAGCGTTCAACATCGAAGGGACAGTCTCTGAAAATCCCTGTGAAGCCGTCATCTCCATAAACTTTCCTCCCTCCTCCAAGCTGGAATGCCGCAAGTGTGAGGGAATAGTCGGAAAAGTCATAACTCTGGATGCATCCGGATCCGTAGACCCCGATGGAGAGGTGATTCAGGTCGATTTCGAGATAATCGATGAAGAAGGAAATTTGGTAGACAGATTTTCGAATACCGAAAAGCCCTTCACCTGGGAAAAAGCTTTTGAAAGGAAAGGTGTTTTTTCGGTCACGGCAGTTGCCACGGATGACCTCGGAGCCATTTCCGAGCCTTCCAATGTTGAAGTCAAGATCAAACAGAAAAAGATGTACATCCTGTTCGATATCGGCGCATTGGCCGCACGCGGACAGGGAACGTATACCGGATACGGAACTGGTCGCCTTGGCCTGGCTTTTAAGCTCTCGAAGAGATTGGACATCATCCTTGCAGTCAGAGGAGGCTACACGACCAATGATTCCGCCCCCTGGGAGCAGTACTTTTACTCCGGGGACCTGATTTTCAACTTGCACGCAGGAGCTGTTTTCATCGGATTGGGCGGAGGCTACACGGCTCGGTATCAAACCACCCAACCAGAATACTACGGCGAGCTGCTCATCAACTTTGGTTTTGACCTGTTTAACAGCGGAAGGATGATCGGCTCACTCTTCCTCGAAGGCGCTGCGCCTGTTGTGGACCTGGAGCCCGAAGACAATTACAAAGTGATGCTCGGATTCAGACTTCTCTTTTAACCGCGCGAAATATCAAAAAAAGAATTTGCTTATTTCAAAGGTCCGACGGCTTTCTCGACTGCCTCCAGAATCTCATTGGATTCCACCACTTCTTTGAGCTTATTGATGTCGTCAAATAGAGGGCGGTCCTCCTCAAGACGGTCAACATATTTCCGGATGACATCAAAAGCAGCCTGGATCCCCTGGCTGGGTTGGATGGGCTTTCGCAAATCAATGGCCTGGGCACCAGCCATGAATTCTATTCCCAGGACAGCCTGGGCATTGTCGATGATATCTTTTGTCTTGAGAGCAGTCGTCATGCCCATGCTGACAAAATCCTCCTGGTCTGCTGCCGCGGGTATCGACCCCGTGGCCGCGGGATGGCAGAGAATTCTATTTTCACAGACCAACGCCCCGGCTGTGTACTGAGAGAGCATCAGGCCGGAGAACATCCCCGCGCCCTTGGTGAGAAAAGCGGGAAGCCCCATACTCAGATGAGGATTCATCAACCTGTTCATTCTTCTCTCCGAGAGAACGCAGACCGTGGTGATGACCATTCCTAAAAGTTCAAGGGCAAAAGCCATCGGAGTTCCCTGAAAATTGGCTCCCGTGAGCACCAGGTCTTCATCAGGGAAAAAGGTGGGATTGTCGGCCGCTCCATTGAGCTCAATCTCCAGCATGTAACGGGCCCACTTGAGAGCGTCACGAGCTGATCCCATCACTTGAGGAGTACTGCGCAAACTGTAGCAGTCCTGAATCTTTTTACCCTTTTGCTTTAGGAGTTCGCTGCCTTCGGTGATTCTCCTGATGTTCTCGCTAGATTCGACGGCCCCAGGATAGCCTCGCACTTTATGCAGCCGCTCATCGTAGGCTATCATATTGGCGTTCAAGACTTCCAGGGTCATAGCGGCCACGATCTCTGCGTTCTTTATCCAGCGCGCGGCATCATAGATCTCCAACGCTCCCAGGCCTGCAATGAGATTGGCACCGTTGATCGTTGCCAGGCCGTCACGTGCCTCATAAACAATGGTCGGGATTCCTGCCTTCTCCATCGCCTCTTTTCCGGGAAGCCGCTGACCTTTGTAGAAAGCTTCTCCTTCCCCCATCGGAACCAGAGCCATCTGCGCCATAGGGGAAAGGTCACCGCATGCTCCCACAGAGCCTTTTTCACAGACGACAGGCGTCACTCCATTGTTCAGCATTTCTTTCAGAGTCTCGACAACAAGGAGCCTCAGTCCCGAATGGCCATGGCAGTGGCAGTTTATTCGGCTCAGGATGCCTGCCCGGACGACATCGACGGGCATAGGCTTCCCGTATCCCGCCGCATGGCTGTAAATCAGATATTTCTGGTATTTTTCGACTTGTTCCTGAGTCAAAACCACTTCACTGAGTTCTCCGATCCCCGTGTTGACACCATACATGATCTCTTTATTCTTTATCTTATCCTCGAGAAGATCTCTGCATTTTTGAATTCTTTTCACTGCCTCGGGATCAATGGCAATGCTCTCGTTCTCCCTCGCAACCTTTACGACTTTTTCTATTGTGAGGTTATGTCCGTCCAAAGTGATCGACATGATGAATCCTCCTTAAGTGACTCAAAGACTCGAATAATAAACTCTATAAAAAGAAGCAGAATAAGGCAAGAAATTATTTTATCGGGG
>SOIA01000230.1 GCA_004378665.1 Candidatus Aminicenantota bacterium | reverse complement strand
ATAATAAAGGCAATATATCAATCGAGCTTCACCAAAAGAATCAGAGAGAATTAGAAATTCTCTTTTCGGATGATGGGACGGGAATAAAAAAAGAGCATCTATCTCAAATATTCAATCCATTCTTCACGACAAAAAACCGAGGAACGGGCCTGGGTCTCTCGATATGCAAAAAAATAATTGAATCTCACAAAGGATCCATTGAAGTCGAGAGTAAAGCAAAGGAAGGAACAACCTTTTCCATACGGCTTCCTGTATTGCTTTATACGGATTAACGATGCGAAAGAAAAAAGTCTTAATAGTCGACGACGAAAAACTCATCCGCTGGAGTCTACGCCAAAAACTATCCGAGTGGAAACTTGAGGTTATTGATGCAGAAGACGGGAAATCAGCCCTTCAAATGGCGGAAGAGGAAACACCCGACCTCGTGATGCTCGATGTCAAACTTCCCGATAAAAAGGGAACGGATGTGTTGAAAGAATTCAAGAAGAAACGGCCGGAGCTTCCCGTGATCATGATCACGGCTTATGGTGTGATTGACGATGCTGTGACGGCGATGCGCCGCGGAGCCTATGATTTCATCACCAAGCCGATAGATTACACAAAGCTTCAGAGTACGATAAAAAATGCACTGGAAACCGTGTCCTTGAAAAAAGAGATCGCCTTCTATAAAGAAAAAGAAAAGAAGCGATTTGACCTTTCTCAAATCGTCGCATCATCCGAAAAAATGCATGATGTTCTGGAAATGGTTAAAAAAATTGCTGAAAGCGAAGTGTCGATCATCCTGCTGCAGGGTGAAAGCGGGACCGGCAAGGATCTTTTAGCTCAAGCCATTCACACTCTCAGCCGCCGCAAACAATCTTCTTATCTGGCTATAAACTGCTCCGCTATTCCAGAAAATCTTCTAGAAAGCGAACTTTTCGGCTACGAAAAGGGCGCTTTCACAGACGCCAAACAGCAGAAAAAAGGCCTGGTCGAACTCGCCGACGAGGGAACGCTGTTTTTGGATGAGATCAGCACTTTAAACTTAAATCTTCAAGCCAAGCTTCTCCGATTTTTGGAAACTCACACATTCAAGAGAGTCGGTGGATTGAAAGATATTGAAGTGGACATCCGGGTAATTGTTGCGACCAATCAAGACCTTGAGGAAGCATCCCTCGAAGGAAAATTCCGGAAAGACCTGTTCTACCGGCTGAATGTCTGTCCGGTTTACATCCCTCCTCTCAGAGAGAGAAAAGACGATATCAAAGTCCTGGCTAAACATTTCATCTCCCAGTACAATCTCAAATTCAGGAAGAACATCAAGGGTTTACAGAAGGACGCCCAAAAGCTCTTTTTTGAGTATGAATGGCCTGGAAACGTGAGAGAGCTCAAAAATGCCCTGGAAAGAGCGATGATATTCGAGGATGATTCTTTTATTTCGACTCAATATCTCCCGATTCGTTTAAACGGATCTTCCTCTTTTCAAAAACGTTCCTTCGAGGAACTATCCGGAAAAAACCTCTCTTTACCCGAAATGGAGAAGAAGCTTCTTGTCAAAGCCCTCAATCAAGCAAACGGAAACAAGACCGAGGCGGCCCGACTACTGAACATCACTCGAGACACACTGCGCTACAAGATAAAGAAATTGAATATCAGACCGGAGGAATACAGTCCTTCCGGAAAATTTCCTGCTTCTCTTAATCGATAAGAACAGAAAGAATTAAAAATACCCTGAATTGACTTTATAAATATTATAGTTTTCCTGGGTTATATCACCCGAAAATGGGGCATATCACCCAGTTTTTTTTGTCCGGTTTCACCGACCGAAATTTAGAATAGCAATTCTTTTATTTTCAATGAAATAAAAAAGTGTTTCTGGCAATCGGAATGGCACAAAGTTTGCTTATAGTAAATAAGATGATTGGCGCATTGATTAAAATATTGATTGTTGACGATGACAAGCTCATCCGCTGGTCCTTGAAGGAAATGCTTTCACAGGAAGGTTATAATGTCGATACAGTGGCCACGGTTGCAGAGGCTCTAACTCATGCGGAAGACACGAATTACCATCTCATCTGTGCGGATATCGATATTGAAGACGAAAACGGAATCGAAATGCTGAAAAAGCTCAAAATGGTTCAGCCCGAAGTAAAAATCATAATTCTCTCCGCCTACCCCAGGAATCAGATCGAGCCTCAAGTGGAAGAACTCAGCATCCTCTCGATCATCGAGAAGCCGTTCCAATCAGAACAAATCAAAGGCATTGTCAGAGATGTTTTGGAATAAAAAACGATTGAACGCAGAAGTCACATGGAATATACAGAATTGTATTCCTGTGATTGTATATAGATTAAAAAAAATTTAAGGAGGTTCGAATTGCAGAAGAAAACAAAGAATAAGAAATCACCTTCTGTTCATTGGATCGGACTGACTGTGTTGGCATTTGCCGTAACCGGATTCTTAGCCGGCGCCAAACCTGTAATTCAAGATGCAGACCTGGAAACGTGTGCCGACTGCCACGATGAGGTTGTGAATGCATTCATGGCTAAACCGCATGTCGCCATCCAAGAGAACACCTGCACATCCTGCCATGGAAGCGCGGAAACTCACCTGGACGAAGGAGGAGGGGCGAACATATTTGCTTTCAAATCGACGGATATGCCTAATGATAAATCGAGCAAATGTCTGACCTGCCACACACATTCCAACGCCAGATACATGCTCAGCCCTCATGGGAAAGCCAACATGGACTGCACTGCCTGCCACGCTGTTCATGCGAAAGAGACCAAGGTCAGCGCGACAAAAAGCTGTTATACCTGCCATGAGGATGTATTTTCGGAATTCCAGCTTAACGAGCGACACAGACTCCAAGAGGGAATCATGAACTGCACCTCCTGCCACAATCCCCATGAACCGTCAACCCGAGAGCGTTTGGGAGGATTCAAGCATGAGTCCTGTTTGAAATGCCACACAGACAAAGGCGGTCCATTTCTTTATGAGCACGGTGCCTCCCAGATCGAAGGATGTTCCTCATGTCATGATGTCCACGGATCTCCTAACCGGCACATGCTGACTCAACAGAGCGTTTCAGACCTGTGCTTCAGCTGCCACATAGCCGCAGTTAGCTGGCACTCCCGATTCGACTCCTCGACAAACTGCGTTGTCTGTCACGCCACGATCCATGGCTCCAACCTCAGTAAACGCTTTCTTAAATAGGAGGGACTGAATGCGAAAAAAGAAAATCTTATTACCTGCGTTAGTGTTTGTCTTCGTGTGTTCATCGGCATTTTCTCTCCTCGCTCAAGACGGAGATCAAACTTTCTACGGGAATTTCAAGATGGGATACCGGTTTGTCGATACGAGCGGAGCGGATACCAAATACAAAGAAGACCTCAACCTGGATACCGGAGTGAGACTATTCGACTTCAGCCTGCACTACACGCCGACCGAACAGTTTAGAAACTTATTCGACCGCATAGACGTCAACATCTATAATTATGGCGGTGACCCCTTTGAAACCATGCGGTTATCGATTCAAAAATTTGGAAAGTACAAGTTCCAGTACGACCGGAGAAAATCCACATATTTCTATGATGACCAGCAGGAAGTGAGCGGTGGAGCACTCTACGACCATCACACTTTCGACTTTGCCCGGGTCAGGGACAGCGCAATGTTCGAGATCTCCTTCGGCAAAAAGGTGGACTTTTATGTGAATTATGACAGGTTCACCAAGAGAGGAAACAGTGTCACAACACTCGATATCAACAG
>SOIA01000216.1 GCA_004378665.1 Candidatus Aminicenantota bacterium | reverse complement strand
GCAGTTTGAAAGAAACCCGCTCTGGTTTCCGAGGCCCCGGTAAAAGCTCCTCTCACATGCCCAAAAAGCTCGCTCTCGAGCAAAGCTTCTGGAATGCCGCCACAGTTTATGGGCACAAAGGGAGCAGAAGCACGAGGACCGTTGTAATGAATTGCTCTTGCCACAAGCTCTTTCCCCGTACCGCTCTCGCCTGTGATGAGGATTGTGGCCGAGCTTGCGGCTGCCTTATCGATGGCATTCAAAACCTTACGCATGGCCTTTGATTCACCGATTAAGCCATGACGGATGACAGGAGGCTTGCGGGTCTGCTTTTGCACAGCTCTTCGTTCATGGAGTTTATCGAGAACGCGCTTAACAGCAGTCAAAAGCTCCTCATCGGTAAAAGGCTTGGCAAGATATTCTTCGGCTCCGGTTTTGACCGCTTCGACTGCACCTTCGATCGAAGGATAACCCGTGATCATCATCACTTCAGTATCCTTGAAATTCTCCTGGATATGTCTGACGAGACTCAAACCGTTCACCTTGGGCATTTTGAGGTCTGTTATGACCAAGTCCATGGGCGTGGACTCAAGAATCTTTATGGCCTCCACAGCACCAGGAGCAGTGAAGACGCGATACCCTTTGGACTCCAGGTTTCTCTGCAGCACCTCCAAGGTATCCGGAGAATCGTCCACGACGAGAATGTGTTCTTTCGCCAAAGAATTTTTCATTATAACCTCTCCCCTTTAGCCCTTCGGTTCAGCAATAGGAAGCTGAATCTCAAATCTTGTCCCCCGGCCCACTCGACTCTCAACGTTTATCGAGCCTCCATGAGAAGTCACGATTCCATGGACCACAGGCAGACCTAATCCGGTTCCCTTGCCAACATCTTTTGTTGAAAAAAACGGGAGGAATATCTGTTTGATAGTGCTCTCCTCCATACCAGCACCTGTATCTTTCACTATGAGTGAGACAAATTTCTGAGATGAATTGGTCTTTATGGTCAATCTCCCTCCATTGGGCATGGCCTGTATTGCATTGACAGCGATATTCACGAAAACCTGAGTCATCTGAGCTGGATCAGCAGTGACTTCTGGTAAATCCGGAGAAAAAGAACGAATGACTTTTATTCCTTCCTTGGCGCATCTCGATTCGAGGAAATACAGGCTCTCTTCCACTGTATGATTCAGGTTCACTTGGGTCTTCTGCGGAGGCATCTGACGCGCAAAGAGCATCAGTTTCTTAACGACTTCTCGGGCATGAAGAGATGCTTTCATGATCTTCTCCATGTCCTGTTTTACCGGTTCTGATAATTCGGGATGTTTTTGGACGAGCTGCGCAAATCCAAGAATACTCCCGATAGGCTCGTTCAATTCATGGGCCACACCTGCAGATAATTGACCGATAGTCGCTAAACGATCCGCATGCCTGAGCTGTTCCTGGAGCTTCTCTTTGTCATGCTCTGTCTGTTTTCGCTCGATCAGCAGAGAAATCTCTCTGGCAATTGTATCTATCAGATTGCGTTCTTCTTTGAGAAAAGGCCCTTCATCGAGTTCAGGCATCTTTTCTGAATAAATCACTTCGACAAGACCACGCTTCTCGCCATCAACAACGATATTCGCGGCCTGCCTTTGGACGATCTTTTGAAAACGGCCGGTCGAATAAGAATGTCTATCTAAGATTATCCTGGCCGATGTTATCTGCGGGTACAACCAAGCAGGAGGAAGAAGCCCCGCAATACCCTTAAGGATTTCCTCCAGTGAAAGACTGGCCCGTTCCGCAAGCTTGGCAATACCATAAAGGCAAGTGAGTTCCTTAACTCTTTCGCGCAACTCCACCTGTGTCCGCCGGTGGACCAGAGCAATCCTCAGTGTTTGGATGGCGCCTTCATAAAACTTTATAGCTTCTTTTGTGAAAAAACCAGGGGTTTTTATCTTTAGCTGCAATAGGCCGATGTTCTCATCTTCGATTGAAATCGGGATCACGACCAAAGACCTGTAATTTCCAGGTATGATGGGTTTGCTCGAAGTCGTTCCTCGACTCTGCGGGAAGAGAAGGGCAAATGAATTCTCCGTATCGCCTGTCCAGAAACTCCCATTCTTCGTGAAAAAGGGTAAAGACGAATCGTATTGCCTGAGAAGAAGATTCAGGCATAACTGCTCCAGATGAGAGTTTCTTCTCAATCTTGGAATATATCTGCCTTCTTCATCCTTTATAATAGGCATGATTTCAAAGCGGAAGGGATGCTTTTTTGAACGTATGACTTCACTGCGGTAGTATTTCCCGCGCTCCTTCAGCCACATCTCAACAGAGTCGCACCCGGAAAATTCAATCAGTATATTTGAGGCTTCGTTCAAGAAGTCAATCCTCAAAAGACCACGCAAGGCGAGATTCATGATCTGATGCGACAAATTTAGGGAATCTTCAAAGTTGTATCGGCGGGAGGCCCGAATATCCGTTTGTTTTAATGCTTTCTTGTTCATCTCTATTATTAACTTTAATTCCCTCACTGAGAATGTCAAGAAAACAATAATCAAAAATATCTCGAAATTGCCTTGAGTAAGCTGCCCGTTACTTTTAAAAATGTGAAATTTTTGGGATAATAGGAAAAGAAGTTGGCCCAACAAAGAAGAAACAGACAGTAGACGGGAGAATACTCTTGCCCAGAAAAGGAACGAAAACAATGAAGAATCGCCCCAAAGCTAAAATTTTAGTTGTGGATGATGAAGAAAACATCCGGAAATCTCTCAAAATGATCCTGGAATACGAGGGCTACAACTTCCTCGAGGCCGCAGACGGAGAAGAGGCTCTGGATATTCTGGAGGAAACAGTGGGATTGGACCTTGTCTTGCTGGATGTCAAACTCCCGGGTCGGGATGGACTGGAAGTGCTCGAGGAAGTGAAGAAGAAACCGTATGCTCCTGAGGTGGTCATGATATCCGGGCACGGCACGATCAAGACCGCTGTGGATGCGACAAAGTTAGGAGCTTTTGATTTTCTGGAAAAGCCTCTCCATAGAGAGCGAGTTCTGTTGTGTATCCGGAACGCACTCAACCAGAACAAGCTCTTACGAGAATGCCAGGATTTGAGGACAAAGGCTGAAAAGAGATACGAGCTTGTGGGGAATCATCTTTCGATGAAGAATCTCTGGAAGGAAATACTGAAAATTTCTCCCACCAACGCCACAGTCTTCATCTACGGCGAAAGCGGAACAGGAAAAGAGCTCATCGCCAGAGCCCTCCACGGGCACAGTTTGAGGGCGAAAGAGAGGTTCATCCAAGTGAACTGCGCTGCCATTCCAGAGGAACTCATCGAGAGTGAGCTCTTCGGTCACGAAAAGGGCGCCTTTACCGGTGCTACGGAAAAGAAATCGGGCAAGTTCGAACAGGCCAACGGGGGAACGATTTTCCTGGATGAGATCGGCGATATGAGTTTGAAAACACAGTCCAAAGTTCTCCGTGTTCTCGAGGAAGGGGAGGTCCAGAAGGTCGGCTCGAGCAAGATCAACAAGGTGGATGTCCGGGTCATAGCCGCGACAAACAAAGATTTGAATGAGGAAAAGCAAGAGGGACGGTTCCGGGAAGACCTGTTCTTCCGGCTGAATGTGATTCCCCTTCATTCACCTCCATTAAGGGAGAAAAAAGAAGATATCCCGCTTCTTGTGGAATACTTCAGCAAAATCTACGCAGAGGAAAACAATTTCAAACAGAAAAAATTCTCGAAGGACGCTGTTGACGCCCTGATGAAATACCCCTGGAAAGGGAATGTCCGGGAGT